>CAZBDL010000419.1:0-3535 GCA_964490525.1 uncultured Victivallales bacterium
AGGCGGCACCGTCGCCTCCTGGGCCGCCGCAACCGCCGCCAGCCAGGCCAATGCGGCCAGGCCAGCCACTGTTCCAAGGCATGTTCTCATGGTTCCCCTTTCCCTAAGCTTATGGGCCGTTTTGCGCATTGATGAAACACCGGCAATCAATGGCGAACGCGCAACATAGCACAAGATTGTCATAATGCGATTTGCCGCAACCATCCTGCCACGTCCGCGCCTGTCGCTTTTTTCACGTTATCATTCTTGCGGCCATGGCCCGTGCCTGGGCGACGCTGGCAAAACACCCGGACGGCGCTATAATAATAATTTTGCCGCCGATGCATTCGTCCATCGCCAACCCGAGGAGTCGAGCATGCTGCATGCCGCCGCCACCCCTGTCGGCAAGGATCCCGCCATGGGCTACAAGACGCGCCTGGGCGCCTGGATGTTCCTGTGCTACTCGCTGTTCTACGGCAGTTTCGTGGCGCTGAACCTGTGGCGTCCGCTGGCGATGGAGAGGACGGTGCTGCTGGGGATGAACCTGGCGACGGTGTTCGGCTTTCTGCTGATCGTGGTCGCGCTGCTCCAGGCGCTGGTTTATGACGCCCTGTGCCGGGCCCGGGAGACGAAGCTGGAACAAGCTGTGGAAAAGGGGCAGTGACATGGTCATCGCGATCTTCCTGGCCTTCGTGGCCTTCGTGGTCGGGCTCTCCTTCTACCTCGGGAACAAGACGCGGACCTCGGCCGGATACTATGCGGCGGGTGGCCAGATCCACTGGGCGGTCAACGGTGTCGCCTTTGCCGGCGACTACCTGTCGGCCGCCTCCTTCCTGGGCATCTGCGGGATGATCGCGACGGCCGGGTACGACGGCTTCCTCTATTCGATCGGCTACCTGGCCGGATGGATCGTGGCGCTGTTCGTGGTGGCCGAGCCGATGAAGCGGCTGGGCAAGTACACGTTCACCGACGCGGTGGACTCGAAGTACGACTCGCGCGGCATCAAGCTGGCGGCGGCGATCAGCACCCTGGTCGTCTCGATCTGCTACCTCATCCCGCAGATGGTCGGGGCGGGCGTGCTGGTCGAGCCGCTGCTCGGACTGGCCCACCACTGGGGCGTGATCATGGTCGGCGCGATCGTCATCACCATCGTCGCGACGGCGGGCATGGCCTCGACCACCTACGTGCAATTCCTCAAGGGCGGGCTGCTGATCATCTTCTCGACCATCCTCGTGGTGGCGGTGTGCAAGCGTGGCTTCTCCACCCGCCCGGACCAGGGCGGACGCGTCCCCTTCCACGAGTATGCGACCTTGGGCGCGACCGAGACAGGCGGGGGCTTGGCCGTCGCAGAGCCCGGCTGGGAGGTGATCGAGGTCCAGGAGGTCGCCGCGGCCAAGGCGTCCTTCGCCCGCCTGGCCAAGGACGGCCACGAGACCTGGTGGCTGGTGGAGCGCCGGGACGGCGCCGTGGCCCTCCGGGAGACCCAGTCGGTGGTCGTCACCGCCACCGGGGAAAAATCGATCAACGGGGCCCCGGCCGCCCCCGGCAACGAGCTGCGCCAGGTCGGCAACCTGGAACAGGTCGGCGGCCAGGCCGAGGCGCCGCGCGGCGCCGTCTCCCCGTTCACCCTGCTCGCCAAGATGGCCGCGAAGGACACCCTGGTCCGGCGCTGGAAGGACGTCAAGCTGACCGACCGGGACGGGGGCAAGGCGACGGTCTACTACGCCACCACCACCCCGGGCAGCCAGTTCCTGCGCCCGGGCCTGAAGTTCAAGGTGCAGGGGACGCCGCTGGAGAGGCTGGACTTCATCTCGCTGATGCTGGCGCTGTTCCTGGGGACGGCGGCGCTGCCGCACATCCTCATCCGGTACTACACGGTGCCCAGCCCGTCGAGCGCCCGCAAGTCGACCATCGTGGCGATCGCCGCCATCGGCTTCTTCTACATCCTGACCTTGTTCATGGGGGTCGGCGCCGCCATCAACGGCGTCCTCAACCCGGCCGACAGCAACATGGCCGCGCCGCTGCTCGCCCGCTCCTTCGGCGACGTGCTCTTCGCGATCATCTCGGCGATCGCCTTCGCCACCGTCCTCGGCACCGTCAGCGGCCTGATCGTGGCCGCCTCCGGCGCCATCGCCCACGACCTCTTCGACCGCTACATGAACCGGCAGATGGACGACCGCCAGAAGATCCGCGCCGGCAAGATCTCGGCCTTCGCGGTGGGAGCCCTGGCCATCGTCCTGGGCATCATGTTCAAGGGCATGAATGTCACCTTCCTGGTCGGCCTGGCGTTCGCCGTGGCCGCCTCGGCGAACCTGCCGGCGATCATCATGCTGCTGTTCTGGAAACGGACGACCGCCAAGGGCATCGTCGCGTCGATCTTCGTCGGCGTGACCTCCTCGCTGATCCTGATTGCCCTCTCGCCCGACCTCTACCGGCAGTATGGCCTGGACCCCACCACCGCCCCGGTCCCCTTCGCCAATCCGGGCATCATCTCGATCCCGCTGAGCTTTCTCACCCTGGTGGCCGTTTCGCTGCTGACCGGCAAGGCCGAGCCCGCGGAGGCGGTAGCGGGCTGACGACGGGCTGGCGGCGAGACGGCAGCAGGTCATTTCCGGGCGGACCGCGCCCCGGCGCGGCCCGCCGCCAAGGATGGGGATGCGAGCGATGCATGCTGCGACCACGCGCGTCGATTTCCATTGCCATTCGAGCTGCAGCGACGGGGCGTTGCGGCCGGTGGCCCTGGCCGACCGGCTGGCGCAGGCGGGCGTGGCCTTCGCGGCCCTCACCGACCATGACTGCATCGACGGCCTGACGGCCTTCCGCGAGCGGCTGGCGCAGCACGGCATCGGCTGCCTCGACGGGGTCGAGATCACCACCCGGGACGCGGGCCGCGAAGCTCATCTGCTGGCCTACGGGTTCGATCCGGGCGATGCGGGCCTGGGCCAGGCCTTGGCCGAGCTCCGCCAGGCCCGCGAGCCGGAGCGGCACAGCGTGGCCGACGCGCTCCGCCAACGCCGCGATGCGGGACCGGGCGGATCCCTGGTGAAGGGCCAGCTCGACATCGCCGAAGCCATCCACCGGGTCCATGCCGCCGGGGGACGGGCCTTCCTCGCCCATCCCCATCTGCTGGAACCGGAGCTCTCCTGCCTCCCCGCCCTGCTGGAGCGGCTGAAGGCCCTCGGGCTCGACGGCATCGAGGCCTACCACGGCAGCCTCGACGGCAAAACCCGGGAACGGATGGCCCGAATGGCCGATGCGGCGGGCCTGTTGGTCTGCGCCGGCTCCGACACCCATGCGACGGGAGTGGGCGACGATCCCGCGCCCGGCATCGACCTGCCGACGGAACGCTGGCAGCGCTTCCGCGCCGGCCTCGGCGCAGGGGCGCCGCTGTCGCCCCCCCCCGCCCGCCGCGGCACCGGCCCAAACTGGCGTCTGCCGACCTTCTTCCTGCACATCGTCCTGCCCACGGTGCTGGCCATCCTCCTCTTCGGCTTCGCGCTCTTCGGCGTCTTCCTGCCGACCCTCGAGGAGTCGCTGCTCGACCGCAAGCGGGAAA
>CAZBDL010000420.1:0-3495 GCA_964490525.1 uncultured Victivallales bacterium
GCCAAAGCCCATCGTGCCCAGCCCGCCGGAGGTCAGCAGCTGGCGGGGCCGGGTGTAGGTGAAGAACTGGGCCGACCACATCTGGTGCTGGCCGACGCCCGGGACGATGATCGCGTCACCGCCCGTCTCCCGGTAGATCGTCTCGATGACGTACTGAGGTTGGATCTCCTTGCTCGGCCGGTAGTGTAGCGGCCAGCGCCGCTTCCACTCCGCGATCTGCCGCAGCCACGCCGTGTAGGGCTTGCGGATCGGCTGGCGGTTCAGCCGGTCGAGGACGTCCTTGGCGTTGGCCGCGATGCCGATGTGGGCGCGGACGTTCTTGTTGATCTCCGAGGCGTCGATGTCGATGTGGATGATCTTTGCGCCCTGCGCGAAGGTCGCCGTCGGCCCGGTGACCCGGTCGTCAAAGCGCGTGCCGATGGCGATCAGCAGGTCCGCCTCGTTCGCCGCGTAGTTCGCATAGGCCGTGCCATGCATGCCCAGCCACTTCAGCGCCAGGGGATGATCCTCCGGGAAGGCACCGATGCCCATCAGCGTGGTGGTGACCGGAATGTTGTAGCCCTCGGCGAAGCGCTTCAGGGATTCGGCGGCCTCGGAGATGATGATCCCCCCGCCCGCATAGATGCAGGGCCGCGCGCAGGCGCGGATGGCCGCCCGGACCGCCTCGATGTCCTGCTCGCGGACCGCATGGTCCGGCTGGTAGGCGCGGACGATCGAGGTCTTTCCCGGAAACTGCGGAATGCAGGTCATCTGCTGGACGTTCTTGGGCAGGTCGATGAGGACCGGCCCGGGGCGTCCGCTGTTGGCGATGCGGAAGGCGTCCGCAAAGACCTGCGGGATCTCCTCGACGCTCAGGACCAGGAAGCTGTGCTTGACGATCGGCCGCGTGATGCCGATGATGTCCGTCTCCTGGAAGGCGTTGCCGCCGATGAGCTGGGCCGGGACCTGGCCGGTGATCGCGACCAGCGGGATGGAGTCCATGTAGGCATCGGCGATCGCCGTGACCAAGTTGGTCGCGCCGGGGCCGCTGGTGGTCATGCAGACCCCCGTCTTGCCGGTGGCGCGGGCGAACCCGGCCGCCGCGAACGCGCCGCCTTGCTCGTGGCGCGGCAGGATGACCCGGATCTTCGCGTCGCGCAGGGCCTGATGCAACTCCATCGAGGCGCCGCCGGGATAGGCGAAGATGGTCTTGACGCCCGCCCGCTCCAGGCAGGCGACCGCAATCTCGGAGCCCTTCATGGGCCGGGCCGGGGAAGGCTTCTTCATGATCTGTTCCTCATGGTGAATGGCGTCTTGGCGGATGACCGTGTCGGTATACAAGGATGGATGGCGGGGTCTTGGCCCGGCGGGAGGAACACGTTCCGGAGGCGGTCAGCAACCAGCCACCCGGAGGGAGCCACCCGCCGGGCGAAGCACAAGGACGACAAGCTGACATGTCCGGTTCATGGCACGTAGTATAATCACGCCAACCGGAATTGCAACCCGGGGTGGCGGCGGACGCCGCAGGCCGCGCCGAAATCATTGATCAATTGGCCGGCCTGACGCCACTCCGGGGGTGGCCGGGGGTCGCAGGTTGCTCTCCAAGGCAGTAGAGTATGGAAATGCCGGAATGGTGGTGGTTGGGCATGGACATCGTTTCCAGGGGTGCATGATGCTGGGATTGTTCACGTCGCGTACGGAGCACATGGGGATGCCGCCGGGGGCGCTGCCAGCCGCGGCGGCGCCCGGGAGCGCCGCCGGGAAGTCGCGGCTGTCGTTGATTTCGTACCGCGAGTCCGAATTCGCCGAGGAGCCGGGGATCGGGGCGGAGGCGGCCCTCGCCGGCATCGCCCGGCAGGAGGGGGTCTGCTGGCTGAACATCGACGGCTTGGGCGATGTCCCCATGCTGGCGCAGGTGGGCCAGGCCATGGGGCTGCACCCCCTGACTCTGGAGGATGTGCTGACCCCCGACCAGCGCCCGAAGATGGACTTGTGCGAGGGCTACATCTTCTTGGTGCTGAAGATGCTGTCGGTGGGCGGCGACGGGGCGCTGCACAGCGAGCAGGTGAGCCTGGTCTTCGATGGGCATCGGGTGGTGACCTTCCAGCAGCATGAGGGCGATGTCTTCGGGGTCATCCGCGAGCGCCTGCGGCAGAAGCGCGGGCGGGTGCGCCAGGCGGGCGCCTTGCTTGATGCGGTTGTCGACCACTACTTCCTGGTGATGGAGCACTACAGCGAGCAATTCGAGGAACTGGATGCACGGGTGATGACCGAAGGCCGCCCCGAGACCCTGCAGGCGATCCATCGGTTGAAGCGCGAACTGGCGGAGGTGCGCCGGGCCGCCTGGCCGTTGCGCGATCTCATCTCCGGGCTGGAACGGGCCGACACGCCACTGCTCCACCGCGCCACCCGCCCCTACCTGCGCGACCTCTACGACAATGCCGTGCATATCATCGACACCGTCGAGATCTTCCGCGAAATGGCCTCGGGACTCCTCGATGTCCACCTCTCCGTGGTCGGCAACCGCATGAACGAAATCATGAAGGTGCTCACCCTCATCGCCACCGTCTTCATGCCGTTGACCTTCATCGCCGGCATCTATGGCATGAATTTCGTGCACATGCCCGAGTTGGCCTGGCGGTATGGTTATGCGGCCGCCTTGGCGGTCATGGCCGGGGTGGCCGTCGCCATGATCGCTTTCTTCCGCCGCCGCCACTGGCTGTGAGCCTCCCCCCGCTTAAATTCCGAATTTTGAATTTTGAATTTTGAATTTTGTACCTTGCCACCCCCCCGATGGGGCCACCTTGCGGCAAGGCAATTGACCACGAAAGGGATAGGGCCATGGCGGAGCAGGCGAGCGTCGGGTGTTGCGAATCTTGTGGCTGCGCCGAGACGGTGCCGCCGCCGTGCTCGCTGGTGATCTTCGGGGCGTCGGGCGACCTGACGGCACGGAAGCTCCTGCCCGCTCTCTTCAGCCTGTTCCAGCGCGACCTGCTGCCGGAGTCCTTCGCGGTCGTTGGATGTGCACGCAAAAGTTTAGACGACAATGCTTTCCGCGATCTTGCCCGGGACGCGATCAAGGCTCGCTTTCCCCAGGACTTGCCGCGCAAGGTGGTCGATGTCTTCCTCTCCTGCCTGCACTATGTCGTCGGCGACTACGGCGATCCCGAGACCTACCGCCGCCTCGGCGAGCGGCTCGCGGCCGTGGAGGGCCCGATGCCGGAGGCCGACCGCGTCTACTACCTGTCGGTCCCCGCCACCCTCTACGAGCGCATCGGGACGCGCCTTCATGAGGCGGGGCTGACCACCGAGGACTTCGACGGCAAGCCGGCGCGCCGCATCGTCCTCGAAAAGCCCTTCGGCTTCGACCTGGAAAGCTCGCGCGCCCTGGATCGCGAGCTGCGCCGTGGCCTGCGCGAGCGCCAGATCTTCCGCATCGACCACTACCTCGGCAAGGAGACCGTCCAGAACATCCTCATGTTCCGCTTCGCCAACGCCGTCTTCGAGCCCGTCTGG
>CAZBDL010000421.1:0-1848 GCA_964490525.1 uncultured Victivallales bacterium
CACCGGGGTGAAGGCTGGGGCCGTGCGTCCGTTGCGCCTGCGGACATTGGCGAAGCATCTGCGCCTGCCGCGCGAGGAGGTCCGGAAGATCCATGCGCAAAACCGCCGCAGGATGGGGGTGGACGACCGTGGCCGCCTTCTCCCGCCGACGGCGGTGGGCGACCCGCTGGCGGATCCGGGAACCGCCGGGCCGCTGGATGGCGGCCCGCTCCTGGCTCCCCCCGCCAACCCCACGTTGGGGGCGCGCAAGGGGTTGACCCTGCTGGTGCAGTTCCCCGACCGTCTGGGCGACGTCACCATCACGCGGGACCAGGTCGACGCGTACTGCAACCAGATGACCCCGCACTACACGGGGTTCAGCAACAACGGCTCGGTGGCGGAGTACTTCTACGAGGTCTCCAACGGCAAGTTCACCTACACCAACCATGTCCCGGGCTACTTCATGGCGGCCCAGAACCGCAGCTACTACACAGATGAATCCATCAGCTCTGGCACGCGCGCCCGCGAGCTGATCATCGAATGCCTCAACGCCCTTGAGGCCGCAAACTTCGACTTCCGCACGGTCGACATGGACGGCAACAACCGGATCGACGGCATCAACTGCTTCTATGCGGGCAGCAGGGTGAACGCCTGGGCCAAGGGCCTGTGGCCGCACATGTGGTCGATATTCTGGACCTCGGCCAAGACCGGGGTCCAGACCGCCACCTACCAGATCACCAACATGGACAGCAGCCTGACCCTGAGCACGTTCTGCCATGAAAACGGGCATATGATCTGCGGCTTCCCGGACATCTATGACTACGGCGGGGATTCCGTGGGAGGGGCGGGCACCTTCTGCCTGATGAACAGCGGCGGGCATGGCACCAACCCGCGTCCCCCCTGCGGCTACTTGCGCTACATGGCGGGCTGGGGCACCAACACCACCATCTCCTCGACCACCAACCAGTACTTCACCCTCACGGCGAACACCAGCGGCCCGGGCGGCCCCGGCCAGCTGCTCAACCAGTTCCTGGTCTACTCGAAGAGCGCCAGCGAGTACTACCTCCTCGAGAACCGCTACCGCAACGAGCGCGACTCCGGCCTGCCCGGCAGCGGCGTGGCGATCTGGCACATCGACCAGCTCGGCAACAAGGACGACCAGCGCTACGCCCACCAGACCAACCACTACAACTACGAGTGCGCCTTGATCCAGGCGGACAACCTGCGCGACTTCGAGCAGGACGGCAGCAGCGGCCAGGCCCAGGACCTGTTCTATTCCGGCAACCCCGCCACCGGCTACATCAACGCCTTCCATGACAGCTCCGATCCGGGTGTCTACGACAACAACGCCCACTGGTGGGACGGCACCAACTCCGGCCTGCGCGCCTCGCTGTTCACGGCCGGCGGCAACGCCGCCTCGTTCATGATCGGCAGCGGTGCCCTGGTGGTCTCCTCGCCCAACGGCGGCGAGAGCTATGCGGCGGGCTCCACCCAGACGGTGACCTGGACCAGCTACGGGACGGTCGGCAACGTCGACATCCAGGTCTCCACCAATGGCGGCTCAACCTACACCAGCCTGGTCACCAACACCCCCAATGACGGCAGCCAGGCGGTGACCATGCCCGCCGCCGCCAGCACCACCTGCCTGATCAAGGTCAAGCAGAACTCCGGTTCATCCATCGAGGACGTCTCGAACGCCTACTTCACGGTCACCGGCGGGGCCCAGGAGATGGATCTCACCCGGGGCGGCACCCTCATCGCCGACGGCGACGCCGATGCGGTCGCCGGCACGGTCAATGGCTGGGCGACCGACCTGACCTACCAGATCGCCAACCCGGGCGGGGCGGCGCTGAACCTGACCGGCACGCC
>CAZBDL010000421.1:1948-3481 GCA_964490525.1 uncultured Victivallales bacterium
TGACCTACCAGATCGCCAACCCGGGCGGGGCGGCGCTGAACCTGACCGGCACGCCATTTGTGGCGGCGGGCAGCCAGGCCGGCTGTTCGGCCTCGGTCACCGCCCAGCCGACCACCCCGGTCGCGGCCAGCGGCAGCGTCGAGTTCACCGTGCGCGTCATTCCGTCCGCCGTCGGCGCCTGGAGCTTCACCCTCTCCATCGCCAACAACGACAGCAGCGAGAATCCCTACAACTGGACGGTCTCGGGGACGGCTGTGGCCCAGCCCGAAATGATTGTCGTCCAGGGGGTGGCGAGCGTCGTTGATGGCAGCACCGAGAACATGCCCGGAATCGCCTTCGGCAGCGCCAACGTCCTTGACTACCGCATCCAGAACGTAGCCCCGGCGGGCTCCGCCCACCTCCTGCTCACCGGCTCGCCGCTGGTCGCGGTCGGCGGACAGAGCAACTGCACCGCCTCGGTCACGATTCAGCCCATGTCGTGGATCGACCCGGGCTTCAATTCCGCCTTCCAGATCTCATATTCCCCGACGGCGGCCGGGGCGTGGAGCTTTACCGTCTCGATCGCCAACAACGACGCCAACGAAAATCCCTACAACTGGACGATCAGCGGTACGGCCATCGCGCCGCTGGCCATCACCAGCACCAGCCCGCTCGCTGGTGGCGTGGTCGGCATCCCATACAGCACGACCCTGCAGGCGACCGGGGGCAGCACGCCCTATGCCTGGTCGATGCCCCTGGCCGAGACCGACCCCGGCACCGGCTGGCTCGGCGCCGGGACTGCCCAGGGTTGGCGCGCCGACGATTCGACCTGGAGCTATTCCCTGCCCTTCTACTTCCCCTTCTACGGAACCAACTACGACAGCGTCTATGTCTGCTCCAACGGCTTCCTCGACTTTGCCAGCACCACCACGGACTACACCAATACCCAAGCCGAACTGATCGCCGCCAAGCGCATCGCCGTGCTGTGGGACGACATCGACACCAGCAACCCCGGCAACATCTACATCACCAATGGCGGCACCTATGTCGTCATCCGTTGGTCGGGCATCATCGTCGGCGGCGGCGCGGCAGTCAATGCCGAGGTGGTCCTTTACGACGACGGCCGCATCAAGTTCAACTACGGGGCCGAGCACATCTCCCTGAGCCCGACCATCGGCATCTCCGCCGGCGACGGCGTCAACTACGTCCTGTCCGACCTGGACGGCGACGCGACCATCGCCGCCAACACTTCCCGGCTCTATGCCCCGGCCCTGCCGCCGGGACTGTCTCTGACCCCGGCCACCGGCGTCATTGCCGGCACCCCGACCCAGGCGGGCACCTACACGTTCACTGCCATCGTCACCGATGTCTATGACCTGACCGACAGCAAGCCCCTTGAGCTGACCATCGGCACCGCCGCCGGCCCGGAGATCGACGTGCAGGGCAACGGCGTCACCATCAATGACGGGGACGGGACGCCAAGCGTCGCCGACCACACTGACTTCGGCAATGTCGCCCTGGGCGGCAACCTCACCCGCACCTACACCGTCCGCA
>CAZBDL010000422.1:0-3467 GCA_964490525.1 uncultured Victivallales bacterium
CCTGGGCCAGGAAGAGGCCGAAGTTGGCGACGATCTCCAGGTCGGAGGTCACGTTCGTCACGGTCAGCGGGTTGTCCATGCCGACGGCCCCGCCGCTCCAGCCGGTGAAGGCCAGGCCGGCCGGGGCCGCCGCGGTCACCGGCGTGCAGTCGTCGCCATGGGCGACCGTGAAGGAGACCTCGGCCATGCCGTTGACGGTGGCCCCCTCGGTGCCGTCGATGCGGAAGGTCACCGTGTACACGTTGATCGCGAAGTTCGCGGTCACGGCGACGGGCCCGGTGACGCTGGTGTCCTGGCGCGGGTTGTCGGTGACCACATCGCTCCAGTCGACGAAGTGGAATCCCGCGTCGGGCACCGCCTCGACCGGCACGCCGTCACTGCCGTGGAGAACCGTCTGCACGGCGTTGCCGGAGATCGAGCCACCCGGCCCGGCCAAGTAGGTCAGGAGGTAGCTGTCCAGGCCAAAGGTGGCGGTGACCGACATCGGCCCGCTGACACTGGTCAGGGTCAGCGGGTTCGCCATGCCGACATGGTCGCCGATCCAGCCCGTGAAATGATGGAACTCCGCAGGCATGGCGGCGAAGGGCCCCGCCGTGCCGCCATGAAGCACCGTCTCAGTGACCGAGGATGCCCCATCAACCAGTCCGCCAGGGTCGGCCGCGACCGTCACCACATAGGAATTGATCTCGAACGTGGCCGTGATGGCCGTCGGCCCGGTGACACTGGCGACCGAGAGCGGGTTCTCGATGCCGACGTGGTCGCCAATCCATCCCACGAAGTGATATCCAATGTCGGCCTGGGCCAGCACCGACGGGCTGGCGTCGCCATGAGTGACGGCATGGGTGATGGCAGCGACGCCAGCGACAGTGCCGTTCCCGGCGGCGACAAAGCGGACCGGATAGGTGTTCAGCGCGAAATGGGCCACCAGGTCGCGGTCGCCCGTGATCACGAACGTGTAGTCGGCATCGCCGGAGACCGGCACGCCCGCCTCTGTCCAGTTGACGAAGTGATAGCCATCGCCTGCGGCGGCGGCAGCCTGCACGAGGCCCGCATGGTTCTCGGTGAAGGGGCCCGCCCCGGAGACCGTGCCGCCATCGGCGGGATCCGCCGCCAAGGTCACGGCAAACTGACGAACGCCAGTCCCCAAAATGACCTCGGCCAGAGGGCTGTCGGGGTCGTTGGAGACCACAGCCAGGGTCACAGCGTCCGCCCCGTGCGTGGTGGGTGAGAAGGAGACGGAGAGGGTGCGGAATTCGCCGGGGGCGAGGGTCGGGGTCGTTCCGCCACAGGGATTGCCGCCGGCGTCAAGGTCGAGGCTGAAGGCGACCGAACCGGAAAGGGAGATGTCCGTCACCGTCAGCGGGCTCGAACCGCTGTTGGTGAGGGTGAACGGGACAGGCCCCGAGAGGGATCCGACCAGCACCTCGCCAAAGTTGAAGGCGGCCGGCTGGACATTGGCCACCGGCCCGACCCGGGCCATGTAGACCTGCTGGACGACCCCGTCCGACTTCTGGTAGATGACACAGGCCTGGGCGGCACTGACGCCCATGACGACGGGATAGGCGACGCTGGCGGCATCCAGGTTCAGCGGTGCGCTCCAGACGGTGCCGTCATGAACCATGTAGTCCAGCTGCCCCGCGGCATTGGCAAAGGCAAGATGGACATTGTCGCCCGCATCGACCGACAGGACCGGTGCGGTGGCGATTGTGCTGTCGGCATTGCCGGTGGCGATGGCGAGATCGCCCGCGAAGGTCGCGGCATCGTCGGTATAGAAAATCTGGCTGGACTCCATGGTGTTCTTGTAGGCGATGTGGACTTTCCCGTCACTGCCCACGGCGATGCTGTTGCGCAGGGATTGCGGCGTCCCCGTCGAGGAGGCGGAGGGATTGAGGTCATGCCCGCCCGCCTCGGCCCCGCCGGAGGTCAGGTATTTGGTCCATTGCGGATCATGCTCGCCGCTCCCGGTAGAGAGCACCTGCTCATGGAAGGCGCGATGATAGCCGGTACCGCGGGCCGTGATGATCGGGGTGAAGAAGTAGTTGCCATATCTCATGCCACCGTCGAACCAGCCATTGCGGAACATCGTCGGAGCGGCAAAATTGCCGCCGGCATTGCTGGTGTAGTACAATTCACTGTATGTGTCTCCGTCCGTCCAGGAATCGGAAATAGTGGCATGGACGACATCATCGCTGGTGATGGCGACATCGACAAAGTTGACGCTGGTCAAGGTGCCGATGGTGACCGGGGCCGACCAGTCGCCATCGCGCGTGACGTACTGGCAAGCGCCGACATTGATGACCACCAGGTGCGGGTTGCGGGAACTGTCCACCGCAATCGCCACATAGGTGCCGCCGACGGCCTCCTCCTCGGCCGACCAGGGCTGCCCCGGGGCCTTGCTGCGGTAGTGGACCATGCCGTCGCGGACATAGGCCAGGTGGATGACGCCACGGTCGTCCATGGCCGCATCCGGGGCGGTGCTGGCCGTGCCCCCGAAGGTGACCTGTTCGGCTGCCACCACAGACCACGCCAGCATCATGGCCAGCGCCCCCGCCATTCCCCACCGCATCGCGATCTTCATGGCGCCTCTCCTCATGTTGACGTATCCCAACCTTGCGCAATCATGGCCATGCCGCCTCACGAAAGCCTTACGGGTCACCGGCGCCGGAGAGGTCGCATACCGCCAGGCCGACGCCGTTGTCGATGACGACGATGCCGTTGAGTTCGCCCTTGGGAAGCTTGGTGGGAGTCAGGAGGACGGCCTTGCTCTCGCCGGTGCGGGGATTCATGAAGGTGGGCTTGCCCTTGACGTCGGCAAAGCCGGCGGCGGCATCCGCCTCGGTCGGCTTGAGGACCTTCACGGCCTGGCGCTTGACCTCCCCGGTGGCCTGGACGGTGTACTCCCGCCAAGCCTTGAGCCCCTTGACGCCGAACCAAAACCCTTCGAGGGTGAGCATGTCGCCCCCCGGCGAGAGGGTGGGGGTGATGATCTGCGGGGTGGCCAGGATCATCGCCACCAGGGGCTGGTCATCGGGGTCAAGCTCCTTGCCGGCGACATGGATGGCCACCTCGAGCTCGTGCTGATGGGCGGGATCATCGAGCCAGTCCGCCGCGCTCTCCCCTGTCTTCTGGTCGGCCTTCAGCGCCTTGGCGTCGTGGAGCTTGACTTTCTTGGTCCACGCCGCATCGACCGCAAGCGTGCCCGCGACATCGACCTTGGTCAGCACCTTGGCCGCCGCCTTCAGCCCGACCTTGCCGTTGAAGGGATGGTCGTAAAGGCCGTAGACCTTGGGCTTGGCGGTGAAGCCGCCGGGGAGCCAGACGTCCGCGGCGGCCACCTCAAGGACGCTGCCGACGGCCAAGCGGTCGAATTCCGCGAAGTTCGCGGTGAGGCTGGCGCCAGAGGTGGTGTTGACGGTGACGACGGTGGCGGCGGTCATGGTCGAGGCGATGGTGACGTCATCGCAGGA
>CAZBDL010000423.1:0-3466 GCA_964490525.1 uncultured Victivallales bacterium
GTAGAGGTTGAGCGTGCCGTTGTCCACATAGATCGCGCCGCCCTGGTCGCCGGCGCTATTGCCGCTGACCGTGCTGTTGACCAGGGTGGTCGTGCCGCTGGTGGTGAGATACAGGCCGCCGCCATCGTCGGGTGCACTGCAGCCGTTGATCGTGCTGCGGTCAATGCTCATGGCGGTTGTCGCGCCAATGTAGATGCCGCCGCCGTCGGAGGTGATGGCGGTGGCCCCGGTGGCGACGCAACCGACGAGGGTCGAGGCGATGATGCTGACGCTGGGCGTCGAGGTGCCGCAGTAGATGCCGCCGCCGGCGCCGGAGCCGAGGAAGGTGCTGGTGTCGGTCCCGGTCGCGGTGCAGCCGCTGACCACGCATGAATTCAAGGTCAAGGTGCCGTAGTTCGAATAGATGCCGCCGCCATAGGCAGTACGGTTGGCGGTCACGGCGTTGGCCCGGACGGTGCTGTTGGCGATCGTCACCCCCGTGAGGGTCAGGTTCTCCTCGTTGCGGATCGCGCCACCATAGGTGAGGGCATCGGTCCCTACGCACAGCGCGTCGGTCAGGGTCATGCCGCCGAGGGCGACGTCGACGATGTTGGCGGTGGTGTCGTAGTCGATGTAGAACACCCGGCTGGCGCTGTTGCCGCTGATGGTCAGCTTGTCCGAGCCAGGCCCGACAATCGCCAGTGCCTTGTTGATCAGCAGTTCGCTGCCGAGGGTGATTGTGCTGGGATTCGGCAGGGCGAAGCCGATGGTGTCCCCGGCCGCGGCGCGGCCGATGGCCTCGCGCAGGCTGAGCCCGGCCCCGTCGGCCAGGTCGGCGCGCAGGTCGGCGCCGAGGGTGGCGTCGTCGCCCGTGTCCGAGGCGGAGGTGACGACGAACTGCGCCCCGCCGGCGTTCAGGTTGTTGAGGGCATGGAAGTTGGTGCGGAGGGTCCCGGCATAGGCGGAGCCGCCGCTGATGCGGGACCAGGTGCTGCCCACCCCCGCCGCGTTGTAGACCCGGACCGGGGCCTTGTTCTCGGCGTAGTCGTTTGACCCCGCCAGCAGGAGGGTCACCGTCTCCTTGCCGTTGGGGGTGCCGGTGACCGACAGGTTGACACGGGCGGTGGCGGCGCCGGCGGTGTGGCTGACGCTGGCCACGGCGCAGGCGGTGGCGGTGCCGCCGCTGTAGTTGTTGAAGGCGGCCTCGAAGTGGGCCGCGGTCAAGGCGCCAGTGCCGTCGGCGTTGGCGTAGACCCCCTCGGAGAAGGTGACGTCGACGCAGCTGTTGTCGGCGGCCAGGGTCGAGGACACGATCTCAGGGGTGGCATCGCCGTCGAACCCGCCTTGGGTGACCGTCGCCCCGGCGGTGGCGATGCGCGCCCAGACCGGCTTGTGGTCGGAGAGGGCGTTGGTCGCCTCGGTGACGATCCCCGCGTCGGCGACCGTCAGATCCGGCGAGACCAGGCAGTAGTCGATGCGCTGATTCTGGTTGGAGCCGGCGACCTCGTTGGCCTTGAGCATCTTGGTGGGCTGGACGGCCCGGGCGGCCCCGAAAACCTGGCGCCAAGAATCCACGTAGCCGGCGGCGAGGAAGTTGCCGCTGGAATAGGTGTCGGGGTAGGACCAGCCGTCCACGGCGAAGAGCGGGTCGCTACGATCGTACACCGCCCCGTCGGAGGCGGTCCGCGAATTGAAGTCGCCGAGGACGATGGTGCGGGCATGGCCGGTGCGGGTGTTGATGGCGGCGAGGATGTCGTCGCTCTCATTGTCGTGGGTGGTGCTGCTGGCAGTCTTGGCATGCAGGCCAACGAGGTGGAAGACCTCGCCGTCGACGGTGATGTCGACCGCGGGCACCGACTTCTCGATGTTGACCGAGCCACCCTCGAGGTCGGCGGCGTTGCCCATGGCGAAGCGGCTGAGAATCTTGATCGGGTAGGTGGCGCTGGCCTGCGGGCTCGGCGCATATTCCGTGTAGGTGTGGCCGGTGGCGGCGTTCAGCTCGCCGATCAGGGTCGCGGTGCCGTCCTTCTCCTCCATCAGCACCATCACGTCCGGGCGCAGGGCGACGAGGAAATCGCGGGTCGCCTGCTGGTCGAGCAGGCCGTAGACGTTCCAGGCCAGCACGGTGAAGCCGGGCTTGGTCCCGACTCCCTGGACCGCAAAGGTGTAGGGATCCTCGTCGAGGTCGTCGCTGGCAATGCTGACGGTGGCGCTGCGCAACCCGCTGTCGGCCGGGTCGAAGGTGACCTGGAAGGTGGTCGTTCCGCCCCCCGCGGCGACCGGGCTGGATGGCTGAGCGGTGACCGTGAATTCCGCCGCCTGGGAACCGGAGACCACGACCTTTGGCGTGCCGGTCAAGTTGAGCTGGACGCCGCCGGAGTTGCGGACGGTGAAGGTGCGCACGACAGTGCCGGAGCCGACGGCGGCGGCACCGAAGTCGGTATGGTCGGTGGTGCCGGGGGTGGTGTCGCCGTCGACAATCTCGACGCCGTTGCCCTCGACGGCCATCTCCGGCGAGATGCCGTTGCCCTGAATGGCAAAGTCGTAGGGGTTCTCGTCGGCATCATCGTTGGCGATGCTGACGGTGGCGCTGCGCGTGCCCACTGCCGACGGGTCGAAGGTGATTTGGAAGGTGGTCGAGCTGCCGCTGGCAATGCTGCTGGCCGGGATCGTGGTCACGCTGAAGTCGGCGGCATGCGTGCCAGACAGGGCGACATGGGGCGATGCGTCGGTCAGGGTCAAGGTGCCCGAGCCGCTGTTGCGGATGGTGAAGGTGCGGACGACCGTTCCCCCGGCGACGTTGGCGGCGCCGAAGTCGGTGTGGTCGGTCGTGCTCGGGGTGGCGTCCCCGTCGGCGATGGTCGTGCCGTTGCCTTCGACCGCGATCTCCGGATTCGCCGAGCCGGTGCCTTGGATCGAGAAGTTATACGGGTTCTCGTCGGCGTCGTCGTTGGCGATGCTCAATGTTGCGCTGCGGGTGCCGGCGGCGGCGGGATCGAAGCGGACGGTGAAGGTGGTCGAGGAGAAGGCGGCGACCGGGCTGGACGGCTGGGCGGTGACGGTGAAGTCCGCGGCGTGCGCGCCGCCGACCGCCACCTTGGGGGAGCCGCCCAGGGCCAGGGCCAGGCTGCCCAGGTTCTCGATGGTGAAGGTGCGGGAGACGGTGCCCCCGGCGATGTCCGCCGACCCGAAGTCGGTATGGTCGGCCAGGCTGGGCGTGCCGTCGCCGTCGGCGATCGACACCCCGTTGCCCTTGACGTTCATCTCGTTCGAGTTCGACTGGATCTCGAAGGCGTTGCTGTCGCCCCACTTGCCGTCGCCGGCGGTGGCCACCAGGACCGCGCCGGACGAGAGCGCCCCGGGGGTCACGTTCCCCGTCCACACCCCGTTGTTGAAGTCGCCGGTCTCGCCCGGCGAGACGGCGATCTCCCCGGTGCGCAGCTTGAACTTCATCTGGGGGATGTTGGTGCTGCCAAACTGCAGGGTG
>CAZBDL010000424.1:0-3465 GCA_964490525.1 uncultured Victivallales bacterium
AACAGCGCGTTCATACGGGTGTCGCAACGATCAACCCGAAGGAGACCACGATGACCACCACCAAGCAAATCCCCGCCACACAGAACGATGCATGGGGCTTCTGGGGCACGATGAACGAGCATGCCCAGGCCGCCTGGCCCATTGCGATGACCGCGATCTCGGACGCGACCTGCCCGCCCCTCGAATCGGTCAGGCTGTTTCTCGACAGCCGCCACGGGCGCCACTTCGCGGACGACGTCCTCAACCAGATGCTGGTTGGCAACGACATCGCGCAGGCGATCGACGCGGCGGTCGCCCGCTGGATGGGCTGGACGATCGGCCGGCAGACCAGCAAGGAGTACGGCATCCCGCGCGGGCTGCCCTACCTGACGGGGTTCGTGATCCACTGCGAGATCGTGGAAGAAGAACTCGCCGCCTGAGGAGCACACCATGGCCGCCGTCGTCACCACACCGCAGATCGAAGCCCACTACGACAAATTCATCGCCGAGCTGACCGCGCTCACCCGCAAGTACGGGGTGGCGATCCAGTCAGTCGGCGGCGTCATCCTCGCCGACCATGCCGGCGAGTTCCGCGACGTCACCTACGTTGCCGACATCAGCAGCGGCGACCTCTACCCGCGATTCCCCGACGTCTGACAGATCGTCGAAGGCCATGCCATCCGACGCCCGGGTGGCCCGGCCGCCGCTGAAATCCTGCCAGCGGCGCACGATCACATCCACGTACTTCGGGTCGAGCTCGATGAGCCGCGCCCGACGCCCCGCCTTCTCGGCCGCGATCAGCGTGCTGCCCGACCCGCCAAAGGGGTCCAGCACCACGTCGCCCGGGCGGCTGGAGTTGCGGATCGCCCGTTCCACCAGTTCCACCGGTTTCATGGTCGGGTGGAGATCGTTCTTGGCCGGCTTCTTGATCTGCCAGACGTCGCCCTGGTCGCGGTCGCCGCACCAGTGGCGCTCGCCACCCTCCGGCCAGCCGTAGAGGATCGGCTCATACTGGCGCTGGTAGTCGGCGCGGCCCAGGGTGAAGGTGTTCTTGGCCCAGATGATGAAGGTCGACCAGTGGCCGCCGGCGGCGCGGAAGGCAGCCTGCAGGGTATCGAGCTCGCTGGACGACATTGCCACGTAGATGCCGCCCCGGCAGTGCGCCAGGGCCGGCGTGAGCGCCGCCAGCAGGAAGGCATGAAAGCCCTCGCCCAGGTTGTCGTTCAAGATCGCGCGGTTCTTGCCGCGCAGCTTGTCCTTCGCCGAGTTGGCGTAGTTCACATTGTAGGGCGGGTCGGTGAAGACCATGTCGGCCACCTCCTCGCCCAGCACCGTCGCGTAGGCATCGGGGTCGGTGGCGTCGCCGCACAGCACCCGATGCTCGCCGCAGAGCCAGACATCGCCCGGCCGGGACACCGGCGTCTCCGGCACCTCGGGCGCGGCATCGTCGTCGGTCTGGCCTTCGGTAGTGGTCTCCTCGCCTGCCAGCAGGTCGGCCAGGGCATCGGCATCGAACCCGGTCAGGGTCAGATCGAAATCGTCATCCCGCAGCGCGGCCAGTTCCACCTGCAGCATCGCATCGTCCCAGCCGGCGTTCTCGGCGATGCGGTTGTCCGCGATCACCAGGGCCCGGCGCTGGGTGGGCGTCAGGTGGTCGAGCACTACCACCGGCACGGTGGGGAGCCCGAGCTTCTGCGCCGCCGCCAGCCGGCCATGCCCGGCCACGATCACGCCGTCGGAGCCGGCGAGGATGGGATTGGTGAATCCGAACTCGGCGATCGAGGCGGCGATCTGCGCCACCTGCGATTCGGAATGGGTGCGGGCGTTGCGGGCGTAGGGCACGAGCTTGGCCGTCGGCCACTGCTCGATCTTGTCGGCAAGCCAGGAGATCGTCATGCCGGCGCTCCCAGCCGCTCGGCGGCGACAGCCTCGAAGCTCTGTCCCGTTGCCGCAAGGATCACCGGCACCTCGGGAAAGTTCTGACGGAAGCGCTTGACCGCCACGTCGACATATTCGGGAGCAATCTCGGTGGCCCGCACCACGCGGCCGGTGCGCTGGGCGGCGAGCAGCGTCGTGCCCGAGCCGCAGAAGGGCTCGAAGACGATGTCGCCGACATCGGCAAAAGCCTCGAGGATGTGCTGCGGCAGCGCCACCGGGAAGACGGCCGGATGGTCGATGCCCTCGCCGATCCCGCCCTTGTGCCGCATGATGCGGATCACCGAATCGGGGATGCGGTGCTCCTGGGTCGGCTGCCCGGCGTGGGACCAGCCGCCGATGCTGCCGTCCTTCTTGCGCATGGCGGTGGAGCTTCCATCGGGGCGCAGATGCATGTCCTGACCGGCGTGCTTGCAGGGCACGATCTTGTTGGGCTTGCGCGCCTGCCGGTTGAAATGGAAGACGAACTCGAAGGCGGGCGCGAGCCGGCCGTTCCAGTCGCCGGGCATGCCCGGCCCCTGGTCCCAGACGTACCAGGCGAAGCGCCGCCAGCCCTGGGCGCGCATCCAGTCGAGCCACCCGTCCCAGTAGGGGACGAACTCGTTGTCGCGGTGGATGAGCCCGAGGTTAACCAGCACCTGGCCGGAATCGCGCATGGGCAGATGGGCAAAGACGCCGCGCATCAGCGCGTCCCAGTCCTGAATGCCGCAAGACGTGTAGTCACGCTGGTTGCCATAGGGCGGCGAGGTGAAGCACAGCGCCGCCGCTTCGCCAGCCATCAGCGCCGCGACCACGGCCGGATCGGCGGCATCGCCGCAGATCAGCCGGTGCGCGCCGAGCTGCCAGATGTCTCCGGGCCGCGAGACCGGGTCGGCTGGGGCCTCCGGCACCTCGTCGGCAGCATCGTCGTCGGCATCGGCTGGGGATTCGTCGGCCGTTCCTTCCTCGGCATCCGCCAGCAGCGCCTCGATCTCGTCATCGGCGAAGCCCGTGAGCGCCAGGTCGTAGCCCGCCTCCGACAGTTCGGCCAATTCGAGGGCCAGCATCTCCTCGTCCCACCCGGCATCGAGCGCCAGGCGGTTGTCGGCAATGACGTAGGCGCGCTTCTGCGCAGGTGTGAGATGCGCGAGCTCGATGACCGGCACTTCGCCCAGCCCCAGCTTGCGCGCGGCGGCGAGCCGCCCGTGGCCGGCGATGATCCCCTGGTCGCCATCGACGAGGATGGGATTGGTCCACCCGAACTCGACGATGCTGGCGGCGATCTTCGCCACCTGGGCCTCGGAGTGCGTGCGGGGATTGCGCGCAAAGGGGATCAGCGTCTCGACCTTCCGGTACTCGACGCGCAGCGTTTCGGTCATGGGCATGCAAAAGCCCGCCGCGAGCGGTGCTCGGGGCGGGCCGGTAACTGGGGGGTGGAAACCTGTTGGGGGTGGTAACCGGGGTGGTAACTGGTAACCCCGGTAACCTCGAATCCGGGGCAGACGCTAGCGAAATGCCGCGCTCGCGCCCCCCGCATCGCGCTTGGGCCAGGAAGGACCCGTGGATGTCCGG
>CAZBDL010000425.1:0-3457 GCA_964490525.1 uncultured Victivallales bacterium
GACCACGTCCTTGGAGATGGTGATGTCCTTGGCCGAGCGCGGCTGCCAGGTCGGCTTGGGCGGCGTCGGCGTCGGCTTCGGGGGGGCAGGGGTGGGCTTGGGCGGCGTCGGCGTGGGTTTGGGCGGGGTCGGGGTGGGTGGGGTCGGCGGCGCGGGGGCGGGCGGATCCGGGGTCGGCTGGGGCGTGGGCGGCGACGGCTCCGGCTGGGCATTGACCAGTTTCACCGTGATGACCGGCGGCTTGCGCGAGTCCAGCCAATGCTTGACGAAGAACCAGGCGCCCGGCAGCAGGACCAGCACGAGATGGGCGGTGAAGACGTCCCGCAGGATCCGCCGCCGGAGAGACAGGCTGACCAGCAACGGGGTTCCCCCCCGCCCCGGGGAAAGCCGCAAGGGCAGCAGCGATCCTGCTCCGTGCGTGGCCAGTTCCATGTCCTGTCCTCGGCGAACGTTGCGCTTGCGCGCTTGTGCTTGGGCTGTGAATATACTGCGGCAATCGCTCTTGTGCCAAGGCATTGACGTGGAGAGGCCCGCGGGGAATATTCCCGGGACTCCGTCCTGGCGGCAAAGGGATGACCTTCATGGAGACGGCGATTGCCAACGCGCTGATTGTGGATGGCCGTGGCGGTGTGCCGTTTGCGGGGGGCGTGGTCTTGCGCGGGGGCCGGATCGCCGGCGTACTGGCGGCACCCTTGCCGGCGAATTTCGCCGATGGCGCGGCGGTGCGGGTCGATGCAGCGGGCCTGGTGTTGGCGCCTGGCTTCATTGATGCGCACGGCCATTCCGACCTGGCGTTGATGGCGGCACCGACGGCCGAGGGCAAGCTCTCCCAGGGCATCACCACCGAGATCGCCGGGAATTGCGGGCTGTCGGCCTTTCCCGTGACGGAGGCCAACCGCGGGCATCTGCAGGAGCTTTATGCGGATTACGGCATCCCTTTGGCCTGGAAAGGGTTTGCGGAATACGCACAAGCGGTCGGGCGCTGCGGCCCCGGCATCAATCTCGGCCTGCTGTGCGGGCACAACACGTTGCGGAGTGCCGTGCGGGGCTATGGTCCGGGCGAAGCCACGCCCGTGGAGACGGTGGCCATGCGTGCCTGGCTGCGAAGGTCCCTGGCCGAAGGTGCCCTGGGTCTGTCCACCGGACTGCTCTATGTGCCGGGAAAGTTTGCCGCGCGTGACGAGCTGGTGGCGTTGCTGCGGGAGCTCGACGCGGCGCCTGACGGGGCGCCGATGGCGGGACACGGGACCCCGGATCCTCCCTGGTCACGCCCCTATGCGACCCATCTGCGCAGCGAAGGCGCGGCGCTGATCGAAGCCATCCACGAAGCGGTGTCCTGCTGCCGGGAGGCGGGCCATGCCGCCCTGCACATCAGCCATCTGAAGACGGCGGGCGAAGCGAATTGGGGCAAGCTCGACGAGGCATTCCGCATCCTGGCCGCGGCCCGCGGACAAGGCCTGGCCGTCACGGCCGACCGCTACCCGTACATCACCTCCCTGACCCAGTTGAGCGCATTCCTGCCGACGCCATGGGACGACCTGGACGATGTGGCCCTAACCCATCGGCTGGCCGACCCGGACTCGGCGACGGCCTTGGCGGAGAGCCTGGCGGCGCGGCCTGCGGAATATTGGGCGAGACTGCGGCTGGTTGCCGCTGCTCCTGGCGTTGCCTTGTCCACCCCGGGGGCATGCTTCACGGAGCTGGCGGCGGCGCGGGGCATGACGCCCCCGGCTTTCTGCGTGGCCGTGCTGCGGGCCGGGGCGGCTTCGGCCTTGGCCGCCCGCGAGGGCATGTCCGCGGAGAATCTTCGCCGCATCCTCGCCATGCCCTGGGTCTGCGGCGGCACTGACGAACGGGCCCTGCCCGCCGACGGGACGCTCGGATGCGGCCACCCCCGCGGCTATGGCGGCATGATCCGCCATCTCGTCGGACTGGTCCCGGAGTTCGGCCTGGGTGAGGCGGTACGCCGCCTTGCCTGCCTGCCGGCGGCGGTCTTTGGCCTCGCCGACCGTGGCCGGATCGCCACCGGGTTCGCGGCCGACCTCGTCCTGTTCGATCCCGACGCCCTCCAGGCCCCCGCCGACCTGGCGGCCCCGTTCCGCCTCGCCCAGGGTATCCACCGCACCTGGGTCAATGGCATCCTTGCCTGGAGCCAGGGGGCACCCACGCCCGTCCGGGCCGGGAAAATCCTCCGGCGCGGACCCCCCACAGAAATTTTCCATTCCGCTTGCAACCCCTTCACCCCATGATTATAGTTCAACTCATTGCGGCACATTGGCAGGTCGCCTTCAAGGACATGCAACCAAGGGTCAGGAAAGGGTTTCGGTCATGAAGAAGCTGGCGGTGATGGGGTCTCTGATTCTGGCGATGACCATCGGCTCGACGGTTCAGGCGGCGGTTGCGGACACGGTCCTGCTCTACCTGCCCAACCGACTGGTCGACTTGGCCGACATCTTTTCCCTCGAACTGGGCTTCGGTCCGGCCATCCGTGGCGAGGCCCGCCTGACCCGCGCCTGCCAGCTTGGTGCTGGTGTCGGCGCCACGGTCAAGGCCGTCAAGGGCATCAACCGCCAGTATGGCGGCGCCATGGAGGAAGGCTGGGATGCCAATTTCTTGATGATCGCCACCGAGAACAAGGAACGCGAGAAGACCTCCCGCGGCGTCACCAAGTTCTACTACTATGCGACCGGCACCCCCTTGCCGACCGAGAAGCTCTATGACTTCTACGAGGGCGCCCGCGACTACTGGGCCTTCGGTGCCGAGGCCGCCGCCCTGGCTGAGGTCGTCTTCGAGGCCCATCCCATCGAGATCGCCGATTTCGCCACCGGCTGGATCTTCATCGACCTGAAGGGTGACGACTTCACCGGCGACGACCTTCGTCTCTGATCCACTGATGCGAGAACTGAGCACAAAGGGCACCCGGCCGGGTGCCCTTTTTATGTGGAGCGGGCGGCCGGATGATCGCCGCATCGTTGATGTCGGCATGTCCGCATGGCCAAACGGGGAGACGGAGCCATGAGTCAAATCTCCGGGGACGCGTCGATGCCGACATGCGGCCGCCACGAGGGACAGCCGTTCATCGGCAAGTGCGGCATCTGTGGCGCGGCCATCTGCCGGGAATGCCGGACCGAATTCGGCTACTATTGCAGTGCCGAGTGCCGGGATCGCAGTCGTCGCGAGATTGATCCTGCCGCGCGCGCCGAGACGGCCCGGGCCTTGGCCGAGGTGGGCCGTTCCGCCGCTTGGTTCAAGCGGGGGCTGCTGGTGCTCGGTCTCCTGCTTCTTGGTGTCGTTGGCCACGCCGTCTGGCGCGCTTGGCTGCGGCCGCTCGGCAAGGTGGCATGGCGGGTGGACGCCGCCTGTCCGTTGTCCGCCCTGCAATGGCTGTCCGGTGCCGAGGGGACGGTGATCCTGCGCCGCGGCGGCTCGCTGGCGCGCATCCTGCCGGCAGACGCTG
>CAZBDL010000426.1:0-3419 GCA_964490525.1 uncultured Victivallales bacterium
CGGAACGCGGAGCTTGCCACGCCTGGGCGTGGTGAGGGAATCGTCCTCGTCCTCGTCCTCGTCCTCGTTTTTTGCGCCCTTTGCGCGTCTTGGCGGCAAATTCTTCGTGTTATTCGTGGTGGAATTGAATCCGCCAATGCGGAGATTGGCGTTCCCGGGGAATCCGCCAATGCGGAGATTGGCGTTCCCGGGGGGAGCGGGCTCCTACACTGGGGATACGGGGAGAAGGAATCTTCAATCTTCAATCTTCAACCGGGCATTCTGTTTCGGACTTGTCCCGCCGTGGCGGGATCGTTCAGGCGAGCAGGAGGTGTGCGGGAACGGCGAGGATGGGCTGGCGTTCATCACCGAGGGAGCGGACGCGGTGTCCGCCGCAGACCACCAAGCTCATGAGCAAAGGCTTGTCGAGAATATCGGTCAGGTGGCGCAGATGCCGGGCGTCGGTAGGTTGCGGATTCTGGGTCTGCTTGCATTCGATGGCGATGAAGCCGTCCTCCCGTTCGATCAGCAGATCCACCTCGCGTCCATCTGCGGTACGCAGATGGAAAGGCTCGACGGGAAGCCGGGCCGAGCGGCAGCGCTTGAAGATTTCCGCCACCACCGCGCTTTCGAATTCGGCGCCATCGGGTTCGCCCCGAGCCCGCAGGATGGCGCGTCGGATGCCAGGATCGAGGAAATGCAGTTTGGCCTGCTTGGCCAGACGTTTTTCCGGATTGCGGAACCAGGCGGGCAGCAGCGTGACTTGGTAGCTGATCTCCAGATAGCGGAGGAATTCCTTGGCGGTCGGCGGAGACACCTCGGAGAGTCGGGCCAGTTCCGCATAGTTGACCAACTGCGCAGTCTGCATCGCCGCCGCCTTCTGCGCCCGGACGAACGGTTCCAGCCGGTCGAACCGCGCCAGGTCGGCGAGATCCCGTTGCAGATAGGTGTTGTGGTAGTCGGACAGCCATTCGAAGCGGTCGTCGTCCAGCCACTCGGGGTCGGCGATCCGCGGCATGCCGCCCCAGCGCAGGAAATAGTCCCAGCATGAGGAGAGCGCCGCCGCCTCGTCCGTAAGGCCCGATTCCGGCGGAAACAGGTCACGGGCCGCGGCTTGTGGATTCTTGCTGGCGATCAAGGCCGACAGCGCCCCGGATGTCGTGCCGTGGGCGGTGCGGGCGCGAACCAGTTCGGGCAGTGAAAAGGGATACAGTTCACGGATGGCGGCCCGTCCCGCCAGCGTCTCGCGGGCCTGCTTCATCAACAGGATCTGGCTGCTGCCCAGGAGGACATACCGTGCCTTGGCGTTCCGGTCGTGGCAGGCCTTGATCGTGTCGATCAGGGACGGCAGCTTCTGGATCTCGTCCAGGATTGCCCGGGGATAACGCGAAAGCCAGTCTGCAGGCCCCAGTTCGGCATAGACCGCCCGCTCCGTCGGCGCATCCAGCGAAATTACCTGGTAGTTAGGAAAGGCCATCTGGGCCAAGGTCGTCTTGCCGCATTGCCGTGCCCCCGTCAGCACCAGGAGGCGCCCGCGCGGACGGCCATGGATGGTTCGAAGATTATGCTCGATGTCGCGTATAATGTTGTTCATGACTTTAAAATATACGCCGAATGCGAAAATTCAAGGGCCGCATGGGGCAGGGAGGGAAAGTGCGGAGCTTGCCACGCCGTGGCGTGGTGCGGAATGCGGAATGCGGAGTGGGGGGGAGAGTGACCAGTGATCGGTGGGGCGGTGGGGCGGTTCTGGATACCCCGGAGGGGTAGCAGAAATTAGCCGGGGGTTAAGCGAGCTTGCGAGCGACACCCCCGGAATGCCGCCCCCCCACCATCCCGCGACCCCGGCAGGGGTCGAAGAATATTCCCTAATCCCCCTTCGTGCTCTTCATGTTCCTCGTGGTGGAAATTCGTATCTCCGCCCGCGGCCATCTTTAACCAGGAAACAACCCTTTCGTGGCGGGATTTAGAGCTTCCCCGCCGTTGGCGGGGTGGAAGGTGGCAAACCGCAGTTCCGTGGAGAGCGCAGCCCGGCGCAGGAGCCATTGGGCCATGGCGGGGAGGTCACAGCAGCCTATGCCGTCGAAATTGACGATGCGCCTGATCCCGACGAATCCCGCCTGGCGCAGCAGCCGGTCAATGCTGTTTCGAGTGAAGAACTGGAGATGGGTGGGATTGCCGAAGCAAAAGCTTTGGGTCGCTGGTCTGGCTATTCTTTGGTAGGAATGCCGGTTGGGCACCGTCAGCAGCAGGACGCCACCGGGATTCAGCTGGGCCAGGATGTCTCGGCAGAGCTTTTTGGGGTCCGGCACACGCTCGAGGACTTGCAGTAATGTGACGCAGCCGTAGGTGGCGTCAACCTGGGCAAGATGTCTGGCGTCCTCGGTGGGAAACGAGATGCCGGCAGGCATTGTCGCAGATGCTCCCGGGCATGGGGCGAGGACTCGACGGCACTCAGGCGGGTCTCCGGAAACGCCGCCTGGACAGCCAGCAGGAACCCTCCCGTCCCGGCGCCGACATCGAGCAGATCATGCGGCGGCGACCCCAGGCGGCGAAGATCATCGACCAGACGTCGCCAGACCGGCATGTTGGCCGTGATCCATGTCTGGATGCGGGGATCCTCCGGCGATGAATAGTAGTCCTCCTGATAATGACGCTCCAGCTCCGCCGGGTCGTATGACCTCGCCCAGCCGTGACCGCACCCCCGGCAGTGGACGATGGTTCGGTGATCCAGCTTCAGGAACGGACGGAATTCTTCCCCCTCGCAAACAGGGC
Organism: uncultured Victivallales bacterium; assembly: GCA_964490525.1. Lineage (GTDB taxonomy): Bacteria > Verrucomicrobiota > Lentisphaeria > Victivallales > CAZBDL01 > CAZBDL01. Next base: position 2,752 of record CAZBDL010000426.1, read on the forward strand.
AGCGATCAATGGTGGTGGTCATGGCAAATGCGGCATGCGGCAGTGGGGCAGTGGGGCAGTGGGGCAGTGGGGCAGTGGAAGCTTGCCACGCCTGGGCGTGGTGCAGAACGCGGAACTTGCCACGCCTGGGCGTGGTGCAGAACGCGGAGCTTGCCACGCCTGTTCGTGGTGCGGAGCTTGCCAAGCCGGGGCAGGGGTTTGGTGAGGCTGAGGGCTGAGGGTTGAAGGCTGAGGGCTGAAGGAGGGCGGGCAGCGGGGAGCATCGGGGGTCGGGCGTCGTTTGTCGGGCGTCCTTTTCCACCCCTCCCACCCCTGGCGCAGTCCGGTGACAATGTAGGAGCCCGTCCGCCCGAAGGCGGACGGGCGAACAAGCCCACCGCAGCGGCGCAGCCGCATGGGGGTGTTTTGCGGGAGACAGAAGAGGTTCGCTACGCTGGGGTGGGCCTGCGGGAGACAGGCGCGCAACGCTCAACGTTCAAGGGAATCGGGAATATCCAATCTTCAATATTGTCCCAGTAATTCTGTTTAGGATTTAGGCTTTAGGCTTTAGGATTTATGATTTTGGCTTTCCCCGCGCAGCGGGGCGTGATTCGTAGTTAAAGGTATTTCTGCTTTTCGGTCTTCCTTCGTGACCTTCGTGTCCTTCGTGGTGGAATTCTCCCGGGGGG
>CAZBDL010000427.1:0-3411 GCA_964490525.1 uncultured Victivallales bacterium
GAGACGCTGGGCGGCCTGCAGGGCCTGTGCATCGGGCTGCATGCGACGATCGCCTGCGAGTGGGCCATGCCGCGTTGGCGGCCGGTGCTGCCGCCGGAGCGGGTTCCCTCGTTGGTCGATGGCGACGGCTTCCTGCTGCCGTCGCCGACGGCGGTCGATGCGCGGGGGGCCTGCCTTCCTGAGATCATGGCCGAGATCGCGGCCCAGCTCGCGCGCTTGCGCCAGGCCGGATTCGCGGTGTCCTACCTCGACCTGCACATGAGCTTTGACTGGATCGACGGGGTGGACGCCGCCGTCGGGGCGTTCTGTCGGCGTGAGGGCCTGATCGTCGGCTACCGGGGATATGATCGCCTGCCCGAGGCGCCAGCGTCCTCCGGCGACCGCATCGCGGATCTCGTGGCGGTGCTGGCGGCGGCGGGGCCTGGCCCCTGCCTGCTGGTGGGGCATCCGACCTACGAAGACGACGAGATGCGCGCCTTCCGGCACCATTCACCGCATCGTCCGCCCGGTCCCGAGCGCGACGAGCAGCGCTGCATGTTCCTCGATTCCCGGGTGATGGATCTCTGCCGGCAAGGCCGGATCGCGCCTGTCCGATACGATGATTGATTTTCGGGGCCGTCTGGAATGTCCACCGCTGTCGGTCGGGCGGAATGGCCCTTGCCTCAGCGCACCTCGATTCGTTGGTGGCGGGTGGATCCGAGTCCTTGCTTCGCCAGGGCCTTGACCTGGATGTAGGGATCCTTGCCGTGGATGCGCTCGAAGAGGTGCTTGCCGGGCAGCAGGGTGCGCTGACCGATCAGGCTGCCGGGGAGGGGGACGTCGGCGTCGATCGCGTCCAGGCAGGCCTGCTCGAGGGCGACGATGTCGTCCGAGGCCATGATGCCGATGTCGGGCAGCAGGGCGGGCGAGGAGAAGCCCCAGCAGTCGCAAAGCATGGTCATGTTGGCGAGCAGGTTGATGTGGAGGACGCGTCCCGGTTCGAAGGTGCCGAGGACGGCCTTGGTGATCCGTGCCATGCCTTCCTGGAAATGGCGGAATCCGCCGCTGTCCTCCATTTCCAGGGCGTTGGCGGGGCAGGCGCTGACGCAGTGCCGGCAGTAGCGGCAATGGTGCCAGAAGATGGAGAGCTTGCGCTTCTCGGGCTTGAGGCTGATGGCATTCGTGTCGCAGGCCTTGACGCAGCGTCCGCAGAAGGTGCAGCGCTCCTCGTGCCAGCGCAGGCCGCCCTCGAGCATGTGGATGCGGCCGCGGCTCGGCTGGTCGACGCAGCCCATCGCCAGGTTCTTGCAGGCGCCGCCGTAGCCGCAGTCGCCATGGCCCTTGACATGGGAGAAGTTGATCATCGCCGGGGCGTCGACGATGGCGCCGAAGAGGTTGACCGTGTCCAGGGAGCGGTAACCGATCTTGGCGGGGACGACATGCGAGTCGAACGGTCCGCCGGCGGCGACGATCGGGCAGCCGATGGTCTCCTGGGTGTAGCCGCGGGCGGCGGCGCTCTCGACCTGCCAGAACGCGCCTTCGACCAGGAACGGCTTGCCGCCGGCGTCCTTGACCGCCTGCACCAAGGTGCGCATGAAGATCGGGTGGATGGTCGTGTAGCCGAGGCCCCCGCCCAGATGGACCTTGATCGCCACCCGGCCATCCTGGCAGATTCCCTTCAGGTTCAGTTTCTTCAGCAGCCGTGCGAACTTCGCGGGCAGGGAGGCTTCGGCCTCGGGTCGGGCGACCTGCGCCGACGCGTAGAGGACTTGGGACGGTTTGGCGGCGGTCGTGGCGGCGCGGTGGGTGCGGGCGGCGGGCATGGCGGGCTCCTGGTGGTCGTTGCGCGGTGGCTGAGGGCTGAGGGGGGACGGACTTGACGATGGCTCAGGTTGCATATGATAACGCTCAACGCGCCACGTTCAACGTCCGCCCCCTGGCGAACTTCCGTCTTCGCCCTGCGGGCTTCGCCGGACATGATGGCGGACACCGCGAAGCTTCGCTCGTCCTCGTCCTCGTCCTCGATTCTGTACGAGACCCCATCCTCGCGGATTTGAGAAGAAGGTGAAAAACGATCCACCAATACATCAAGCTTCTCATGGTCGAGCTGAGGTGGCACGGTGGGAGTTCCTTTCGATCTCAAGGTAGTTTCGAGGACGAGGACGAGGACGAGAGGGGAATGTTCCTGGTGATCATCAGCTACCTGCGGCAAATGAACAAGTGGCATTTCGCAAGCCGGGTCCGGGGATGTATAGTGCCGCCCCTTCTGCCCGGGGGCGTTTCCCGGCGCGAGAACATGGGGACATGGTCATGGATCTGATCCTGGGCATTGAGACGAGCTGCGACGAGACGGCGGCGGCGGTGGTGGCGGACGGCAACGAGGTCCGCAGCAGCGTCGTCTCCTCGCAGATGGCGCGTCATGCGCCGTTTGGCGGGGTGGTGCCGGAGCTGGCGGCGCGGGAGCATCTCAAGGCGGTCGAGCCGGTGGTCCTGGCCGCGCTGCGCGAGGCGGACTGCACCCTGGGCGACCTGGCGGCGGTGGCGGTGACGGCGGGGCCGGGTCTGATGCCGGCTCTGCTCGTCGGCGTGGGGTACGCGAAGGGCCTGGCCCTGGGCCAGGGCGTGCCGCTGGTCGGGGTGGACCATGTCCTGGCCCACATCTACGGGGCGTTCCTCGATGGTGGGGTCGATGCCTTGCGCGATCCGGCGACCTACCCGCTGCTCGCCCTGGTCGTCTCGGGGGGGCATACCCTGTTGGTGCTGGTGCGGGCCGACGGTACGGCGGAGCGCCTCGGGACGACGCTGGACGATGCGGCCGGCGAGGCCTTCGACAAGGTCGCTAAGCTGCTCGGCCTAGGCTATCCGGGCGGGCCGGTGATTGAACGCACGGCGCAGGGCGGCGATCCCGCGAAGTTCGCGTTTCCCCGCGGACTGGTGCCGACGGGGGGGCGTCCGGTCGCCCCCGAAGACCGTCACAATTTCAGTTTCAGCGGCGTCAAGACGGCGCTGCTCTACCACTGCCGGAACCAGGGGGGAGGGGAAGGGCTCGGCACCGCCTGGTCGGAAGGCTTCCTGGCGGACACGGCGGCCTCCTTCCAGGCGGCTGTGGTCGACGTGCTTTGCCGCAAGACGGCGGCGGCGGCGGCGGAGTTCTCCGCCGCGACCGTGGTGCTGAGTGGCGGCGTGGCCTGCAACCGCGCCTTGCGCGAACGGTTGCGCCAGGCCTTGCCGACGAGTCTCGCCTTGCGTATTGCCCCGCCCAAGTACTGCACCGACAATGCCGCGATGATTGCTGGCCATGCCTGGCATGCCTGGCGGGGAGGGGTACGCCATGGCTGTGCCCTCGATGCCTATTGCCGCCTGCCCGCCCTCAGCCGGATGCCATTCCGCGCATGATGGATGGCGCCAGCCCGTCCGCGTCATCCATGGCCA
>CAZBDL010000428.1:0-3406 GCA_964490525.1 uncultured Victivallales bacterium
GAGCTGTGACGGCTGGCTCGGTGGATGTCGCCGCAGGCGCTTGGGCGTCTTGGTCGTGAGGATCTTGGCTCATGGCATGACCTCGGTCGGAGGGTTGGGTTTGGCGTGGGTCGGGCAGGGGTGCCCCGGGCGGCCGGCGGCCGGCGGGGATGCCGCCTCGCCGCAGGCGTGCAGATAATCGCGCAAGGCGTCCTGCCAGGCGGGGCGCGGTGCGGCCAGCAGGGCATCGATCTTGCGGCAGTCGAAGCGGGAGTTCAGCGGCCGTCGGGCGGGGGAAGGGAAATCGGCGGAGAGGCAGGGAAGAACTGGGGTGTCGAGGCCGCAGGCGGCGAGCGCGAAGCGCGCCACCGCGCAACGGCTGGCCTGGCCGGCGGCCGCGAAATGGTAGAGGCCGGTGGCGCGGAGGTCGAGCAGGCGGAGGATGGCCCGGGCGACGTCGCGCGTCCAGGTCGGGGCGCCGACCTGGTCGTCGACGACCCGCAGCTGCGGCCGTTCCCGGGCGGCGGCGAGGATCTTGCCGATGAAGTGCCGGCCGTGCTTGCCGTAGGTCCATTCCACGCGCAGGACGGCATGGCGGCAGCCCGAGGCCGCCAGTCCCCGCTCCCCGGCCAGCTTGCTGGCCCCGTAGGCTCCGAGCGGGCGGGCCGGGGCCGATTCGTCGCGCGGCTGGTCGTCGTCGTCGCCGAAGACGTAGTCGGTGCCGAGGTGCAGGACGTAGGCGCCGGCGCGGGCAGCGAGGGCGCCGAGCCGCGCCGGGGCCTCGGCGTTGACGCGGCGGCAGGGCTCCGGTTCGGACTCGGCGCGATCGACCTCGGTGTAGGCGGCGCAGTTGACGATCACCGGGGCGGCGGCGACCGCGGCCGCCAGGTCGGCCTCCCGGGTGATGTCGCACGTCGGCAGGTCCAGCGCCAGCACCTCCCAGCCCGCGTCCCGCGCAAGCGGGGCGAGATCGCGCCCAAGCATGCCGTTGGCGCCGAGCAGCGCCAGGGTTGCGGGCCGGGATGGTGCGTGGCCGGTCACTTGGCGTAGTCGATGCAGCGGGTCTCGCGGATCACCGCGACCTTGATCTGGCCGGGATAGCTCATCTCGGACTCGATCTTCAGGCAGATGTCGCGGGCCAGGACCTGGGCGGTGTCCTCGCTGATCTTGTCCGGCTCGATGACCACGCGAATCTCGCGCCCGGCCTGCAGGGCGAAGCAGGAGACGACGCCGGTGAAGCTGCGCGCGATGCTCTCGAGCTGCTCGAGGCGGCGCAGGTACAGCTCGGTGGTCTCGCTGCGTGCCCCGGGCCGAGAGGCGCTGAGGGCGTCGCAGGCGTTGACCAGGATGTCGTAGAGGCTGGTGGCCTCGACCTCGCCGTGGTGCGCGGCGACCGCGTTGATCACGTCCTTGGGCTCGCCATGCTTGCGCAGGATGTCCGCCCCGATCTGCGCGTGCGGTCCCTCGACCTCGTGGTCGACTGCCTTGCCCAGGTCGTGAAGCAGGCCGATGCGCTTGGCCTTCTTCTCGTCCAGGCCCAGCTCGGCGGCGATGATGCCCATGAAGTAGGCGGTCTCCAGGGAGTGCTGGAGGACGTTCTGCGAGAAGCTGTAGCGGAACTTCAGGCGGCCCAGCAGCTTGATCACCTGGGGAGCGATGCCCTGCAGGCCGGTCTCGAGGACGGCGGCCTCGCCGGCGGCGAAGACCTCCTCGTCGACCTCCTTCTCGATCTTCTTGACCAGCTCCTCGACGCGGGTCGGATGGATGCGTCCGTCGGCGATGAGGCGCTCGAGGAGGACGCGGGCGACCTCCTTGCGGACCGGGTCGAAGCAGGAGATGACGACGGCCTCGGGGGTGTCGTCGATGAGCAGGCTGACGCCGGTGGCGGCCTCGATGGCGCGGATGTTGCGGCCGTCGCGGCCGATGATGCGGCCCTTCATCTCGTCGCTGGGCAGGGGGATGGTGGCGGTGGTGCGCTCGTAGGTGCAGTCGGAGGCGTAGCGCTGCATGGCGTAGGTGAGGATCTTCTGGGCTTCGCGTTCGGCCTTCTGGCGGGTCTCCTCGACGATGTTGCGGATGAGGTGTCCGGCCTCGTTCTGGACTTCGCCCTTGATCTTTTCGAGCATCATCTCGCGGGCGGCCTCGCGGTCCAGTTGAGCGATGCGCTGGAGCTCGTCGATCTGGCGCGAGACGGCCAGGCGCAGCTCCTCCTCCTTGTCGGCCAGGCGCAGCTTGAACTCCTGCATCTCCTTGTCCTGGCGCTCGAGGTTGGCGACGCGCGACTCGAGGGCGTCGGCCTTCTTGTCCAGGTTCTCCTCGCGCTGGTTCAGGCGCTTCTCGAAGACGTTCAGCTCCTGGCGGCGCTCCTTGGCCTCCTGCTCGATGTCCTCGCGCGCCTTGAGCATCTCGCTCTTGGCCGCGACCTTGGCCTCGCGCAGGATGTGCTCGGCCTCCTTGCGGGCGTCGTCGCGGGTGCGCGAGGCGGCGACGGTGGCGGCGTTGCCGCGGATGCGGCCGAGGAACCAGTGGAGGACGAAGCCGGCGACGGTGCCGCCGATGGCGGCTCCGATGGCGGAGCCGATGAGGACGAGCTTGGGATCCATGGGTCAGTTCCTTTCCGGGATGGGTGGGGTTGGGCAGCGGCGGATGCCGGTCTCGGTGACGATCCGGTGGACCGCCTGGTCGTCGGGGCCGGCAGGCACCGCGGGGGTGATTTGGGTTTCGTAGGCGACGGCAATGCGCAACCCGGTGGCGCCGCGGAGGAGGCGGTCGTAGACACCGCCGCCGCGGCCCAGCCGTCGGCCCGAAGGGTCGAAGGCGACGCCGGGGATGAGCCAAAGGGAGGGGGCGGCCTCTGCCGGGGAGACCGGCGCGGTGCCGGGTTCGGGGATGCCGAAGCGGCCGGGCCGGAAGCAGTCCGCGAAGGTATGGACGGGAGTGGAGGGGAGGGGGGCGAGGCGGTAGGTGCCGTCGGCGTCCCCTTGGGGGAAGTAGCAGGTCTTGCCGCGTTCGGCGAGTCTGGCGAGCAGGGGCCGCAGGTCGGGCTCGCCGACGGTCGGGTGGAAGGCGGCGAGGGAGGGCGCAGCCTGCAGTTCGGGCAGGTCGGCGAGGGTTTCCCGGATGCGCGCGTCGGCGGCCTGGCGCGCCGCATCGGACAGCGCCTGGCGTCGGCGCAGGCACTCCTGGCGCAGGGCGGCCTTGGCGTCGTGGAGGTGGGCGCTCATGGCGTGACCTCCGCGGTCGTGGTGCCGATGGCGGCCCGGCGGGCGTTCCAGTAGGCGATGCGCTCGCGGATGGTGCGCTCGTGGCCGATGTCCGCGGGTTGGTAGTAGGTTTTGGCGACGCCGAGATAGTCCTGCACCACGAAGTGGTCGTCGGCGTCGTGGGGGTAGACGTAGCCCTCGCCGTGGCCCATGGTCTCGGCGCC
>CAZBDL010000429.1:0-3400 GCA_964490525.1 uncultured Victivallales bacterium
CCATCTGGCCCTCGATCTCGGCCCGGGGCACCAGGGCGGCGACGGAGTCGACGACCAGGACGTCGACCGCGTTGCTGCGGATCAGCGATTCGGCGATGTTCAGGGCGTCCTCGCCGCAGTCCGGCTGCGAGATCAGCAGATCCTCGGTCTTCACCCCGATCTTGCTGGCATAGGCGGGGTCGACGGCATGCTCGGCATCGATGATCGCCCCGACGCCGCCCGCCTTCTGGGCATTGGCGATGACATGCAGGCAAAGCGTCGTCTTGCCCGAGGATTCCGGCCCGTAGATCTCGACGACTCGCCCGCGCGGGATGCCGCCGATGCCGAGGGCGATGTCCAGGGCCAGCGAGCCGGTGGAGATGGCGGGCACGTCGACATGCGAGGACTCGTCGCCCAGGCGCATGATCGAGCCCTTGCCGAACTCCTTCTCGATCTGGCTGATCGCCAGGCCAAGGTTCTTGGCGCGGGCCGCCTCTCGCTCGGCGGCGGCGGCGACGGTGCTGGCGGCGGCGGATTTCGCGGACTTCGCTTCGGCCATGGAAGGATCCTCCCGGGTCTACGGTGGTGGTGGTGGGTCGGCTTATCCTAACGCCGGAATTCCGGCGCGCAAGGATCGGGTTGCGGCGAGGATGGTAGCAGCTCCCGAAGGAGACAGAGGGCGGTGACGGCGGCGCGGTGGCGGACCTGCTCGCGGTCGCCGGGGAATTCGTGGCGGCGGACCTCGCTGCGCCCGGGGACGGCGGCGGCGACGAAGACCAGCCCGACCGGCTTGTCGGGGGTGCCACCGTCCGGCCCGGCAATGCCGGTGACCGCGACGCCGACCTCGACCCCGAGGCGGAGGCACAGGCCGTCGACCATCGCGCGGGCGCAGGCGGCGCTGACCGCGCCGTCCGCGGCGAGCGTGGCCGGAGCCACCCCAAGGAGGTCTTGCTTGACGGCATTGGCGTAGGCGACGATGCCGCCGGCGAAGCAGGCGGAGGCGCCGGGAATGGCGGTGATGGCGGCGGCGATCATGCCGCCGGTGCAGGATTCGGCGGTGGCCATCCGCCAGCCGCGCTGGTGGAGACGGGCAACAACCTCGCCCGCCGGATCGGTGGCGTCTCCTGAAAGGATGTGTTCGGCCAGGGCTTGGCGGACCGCGGCCATCGCCTGACGCACCCTGCCGGGATCCTCGCCGCTGAGGTGCAGGCGCAGGGCGTCGGGGGTGGCGCAATAGGCGATCTCGACCCCGGGGAAGCTGGCGAGCAGGGGGACGATCCGTTCCTCCGCGACCGACTCGGGCAGGGCGACGGCATAGGCGGTCTCGGTATGGATGAAACGGGTGCGCCGCGAGACCAGATAGGGCATGACCTCCGCCTCGAGCATGGGCAGCAGTTCGTTGGGCGGGCCGGGCAGAAGGATCATGGCCTGGCTGGGACGGGGAAAGCCGGGGGCCTCGGTGATCAGCATGCCGGGGGCCGTGCCGCGGCGGTTCGCCAGGGCGCGCGCGCCCTGCGGAATCAACGCCTGGCGGAGCACGCTGGCGGGGGGCGGGGCGTCGGGGCGGCGGCGCGCCCAAAAGGCCCGGATGGCGTCGGCGCTCGCCAGATCCTCGACGAGGGGCAGGCCCAGGAAGTCCGCCAGGACGGCGGCGGTGCGGTCGTCGCCGGTCGGCCCGAGGCCGCCGGTGGCGATGAGCACCTCGGCCTGCCCGAGCAGCCAGGCGGCGCCGTCGCGGATCGCCGCCGGCTCGTCAGGCACGGCCACTTCGCGGCAGGGGGGCAGGCCGGCCGCGGTCAGCGCCTGGCCGATCAGGCTCAGGTCGCGGTTGACCGTGTAGCCCTTGAGCAGCTCCAGCCCGATGCTCAGGATTGCGATGCGCATGGCCGTGCCCGTCCCTCCGTCCATTTTTCCCTATATGCTAATAAATATTATATACTGCGGAGCAATATCAACCTAGCGGCGAAAATATTTTTGGCAAGCGTGTCCGGCGCGCGGGCTGTATCCTGGTGTTGGGCTCAGGTATGCCGGTTTCGCCGAAACCGGCCCGGCCCGTGATGACGTTTGCGTCCACCCCAGCCGCCACCCCGAGTACCCTGCGGCATGACACGAGGTCAGCCGCGTGCGGGCCGACATCGTCGCCGCTCATCCCGCCGCGGATGATGGGGGCGTGTGCCTTTGCCAGGCGAGAAGGACGGCAGGCTGGCGTGGCCCCGTGATCGGCAGCAGGGCCGAGCGGCGCAGGCCGGCGACCCAGAGGATGGCTCCGCTGCCGGGATCTGCCATGACCGGGTGTTGGAGGCGCGCCGCACCGTGGATCTTGCTGTCCACGAACAGCTTCTTGAGGCTTACCGGACGGCGGCGGCCAAACGGGATGATGCGGTCGCCTGCGCGCCAGGGACGCACCGTCAGGATTGGGGGTAGGGTGGCGGCCGGGAAGAGTGCGAAGTTCGCATCCGGCAGGCGGGCTTCACTGGCGCCATCGCGCCGCCGCGTGCGGCGAAGCTGGCCATCGCCCCAGGGCAGGGTGGCCTGGCGTGCCCATGGCCAGGCGATCTCGGGGAGAGGGGGAAGAGGAGAGGAGGCGTCGTCGGCCAGGCGCAGCTGGCCCCGGCCAAGCACCAGTGTCGCACCAGTGGGCAGAGGGATGCGCCGCGATTCGCCGGACAGGGTCCGCGCCCGGGCCAGGAGGTCGTCCAGGCGCGCCAGCAGCGCGGCGTCGGGAACCAGGTCATGGCCGGTGTGCGCCATCAGCCAGCGGCGCAGGACACGCGGTCGCAGCGCCGGATGCAGGTCGCGCAGGAAGCCGAGAGGGAGGGCCTCTGCGGCGAGGTGTGGGGCCAGCGCCGTGTCCGCCGCCGCCTCGAGGAACGCGGCGTCGGCGTCCAGCGCCGACAGGGCGGCGGCGAGGGCGGCATCGGTCTCCGGAATGGCCGCGCGCAGGGCCGGAAGGATGTTTTGGCGCAGGAAGTTGCGCCGCTGTGCCGGATCCTGGTTGCTGATGTCCTCGCGCCAGCGCCGGATGCCTTGCGCATGGAGATGGGCAACCAGCTCGGCTTTGCGCAGGGCCAGCAGCGGCCGGACGATCCTGACGCCGTCGACCACCTGTTCGCCGCGCAACGAGGTCAACCCCGAGCAGTTGGAGCCGCGCAGCAGCCGCAGCAGCAGGGTCTCGGCGCGGTCGTCGGCGTGGTGCCCGAGGACGACTGCGTCGTCCAGGCCGGCCAGGTCGTGCCAGGCGGCCAGGCGCAGGCGGCGCGCGGCGGCCTCGATCCCTTCGCCCCGCGTTTGCGAATCTCGCACGCGGAGCGGGATGATCCGGCAGGGCAGGCCGCGAACTTCGCAGAAGCGCCGGCACCAGGCGGCGGGCCTGGCGGGCGATCGCCTCGAACATCTGCAGGTCGTCGTAGGTGAAGGAGCC
>CAZBDL010000430.1:0-3397 GCA_964490525.1 uncultured Victivallales bacterium
ATCCATGCCAGCGCAAGCCATCTCGTCTTCACCGATGAATCTCCCCGGGCATGAAGGTCATTCCTGCTCACGAGTCGGCAATATATTCCATTCCGGGGCAATGCGCCAATCAGGCCCCCCTGGCCACCTGCGGTCCGGGAAACGGACGGACGGGCGCGTCACAGCGTCGGAGGCAGGTCGCGCCGCCCCCAGTCGTCCGGGGTGTCGCCCAGGGTGAAGGCCAGGTCGGCGCCCCCGGCGATCTCGCGGTGATGCAGCCAGGCCCGGGCCAGGGGCTTGCCGTTCAGGGCCGCGCCCGTGATGTAGTTGCCGACGCCCGTGCGGCGGGCCGTGATGCGCAGCGTCTTGCCGGTGGCGCCCAGCTCCAGCTCGACCCGGTCGAAGCGGGGCGGGACCAGCAGCCAGAGGGGCTGCCCCATCACCGGATAGAGGCCGATCGAGCCGCAGATGTAGTAGGTGCTCTGGCAGCCCATGTCCTCGTTGTCGTGCAGGCCCAGGCGGGCATCAGCGAAGCTGCCGTCCATCGTTTCCCGCACCCGCTCGGCGGAACGGTCCGGACGCCCCACGTAGTGATAGAGGTAAGGGATGTGCATCTTGGTCTCCTTGACATTGAACCAGCCCTGGGCGAAATGCTCGTCGAGATGGGCGACGAACGCCTCGGGCCCGCCCAGCCGGCGAATCAGGCCGGGAATGTCGTGGAAGACGCACATCGTCCAGGAGCGCCCGTTGGCCTCGTAGGTCCACGGCTCGTTCCAGGAGTCCCAGCGGATGGTCCCGGGATCGAAGCCATCGACCCAGTTTCCGGCGGCGTCCTTGGGCCAGAAGGTCTGGTGATCGTCGCGCCACAGGGCCCAGATCCGCTGCGCATTTCGCAGGTCGTCCGCGGCACCCTCGGCCCCGACCGCCTCCGCGAGCTTGCCCAGGCACCAGTCGAAATAGGCGTATTCGATGCTGCGCGACAGGCAGTTGGGCACGCCGTCGGGATGGTGCCCAAGGTCGCGGTAGGCGGGATAGCGGCCCATCAGGCTGGGATTGGGCGACGGCGTCCCGGCGTTGCGGCGCAGCAGGACCAGGGCGCGGGCATAGTCGACGCCGGGAATGCCCCGCGCCTGGGCCTCGCGGAAGAGCACGTCGCAGGCGCAGCCGCTCTGCTGGAAGGCATGGTGCCCGGCGATCCAGGCGTCGGGCAGCCAGCCGGTGTGCTCGGCCGTGTCGAGCAGGCTGTTGAGCATGTCGCGCGACAGCTCCGGGGCGCAGAGCATGAGCAGCGAGTTGGTGTTGCGCACGCTGTCCCACAGGCAGTAGAAGTCCCAGAAGTGCCGCACCCCGGAACGCCAGCCGGGGTTCTCCTCGTCGATGCCCAGGTCGGTCGGCTGGCAATGCAGGCGGGTCAACAGCGAATGGAAGATCCGGCGCTCAGTCTCGTTGCCGCCCTCCACCCGGAAGCGCGCCAGCAGCGCCTCCCATTCGTCCTCGGCCTCGCCCCGGATCTCCGCGAAGCTGCGCCCGCAGGTCTCGCGATCGAGCCACTTGCGGGCGTCGGCCACCGAGACGAAGGAGATCCCGACCTGGAGGTTCAGCTCGCCGATCGTCCCGAAGGACAGGGCGGCCCGGCAGTCAGTCCCCGTCACGGTGGTGCCCAGGCCGCCGGGAACCATGCCCTCGGCATTGGCCAGATGGATGTCGGCAAAGGGCCGGTCGGCACGCAGCGCGAAGAACACCGAGTATGGCTGGTCATGGCCCCAGCCGCCACGCAGGTCGCAGCGCCCGACCGCCTCGACCGGGGAGGCGATCTCGATGAAGCCGCCGATCGAGCGCGCCGGCGTGTCCCAGAACTCCAGCCGGGAAGCCGTGGTCACCTTCCCCGTGCGGATCACCGCCCCGCCATCGAGCAGGATGCCCGCCTCGGCCCCCGCCGGGAACGTGTAGCGATGCAGCCCGACATGCCGGGAGCAGGTCAGCTCCGCCCGGATCCCCGACGGCGTCAGGGTCACCGCATAGTAGCCGACCGCCGCCACCTCGTCCGCCTTGCCCAGCCGGGCCCGGCGGTCGCTCGGCGCCAGCAGGAACGGATTCAGCATCGCCGTCTGGTGCCGCCCCGCATACGGCGTGATCCCGACATTCCCGTAGCGGCTCGCCCCTCCCGTCCCCGCCACATGCGTGTGCGAGAAGCGCACGATCGGCGCGTTGTCCTGGTAGCCGTGCGTCGGCTGCGGAAAGTCCGTGTCCGGACCCAGCCGCACCACCCCGAACGGACGATGCGGCCCCGGCAGGCAGTTCCCGGGCGGCTCCGTCCCCAGCCAGGCATTCACCATCTCGATCCGGCGCATGAGGTGTTCTCCCTGTTGGGCAGGACAGTACGCCGCCCCCGCTTCAGATGCCAGTGCCAAAACCCGCCGCCCGGCGAATTCCCGCGCCCCAAGCCCCTCCATGCGCAGGGGCACAGGCCCGCGCTGCGGTGGCTTCTCCAGACAGCCCGGGCCGCGGTCCCACCCCCATCCTCCGGACACGGCGCCTGCCCCGGCGCAGGGCCGGACGAAAGAAATTCCCCCCCGACCCTTGACACTGCCGGAAAACCTCTGTATACTGTGGTATACAAAAGGCCTTCCGGGCGGACGGCGGGCTGCGTGGCAGGAGAGCTGGCGAGGAGCGGCGATGGCGACACGATGGCAGGTTCCGGCCCTGGCGGCGCTGGTGGCGGCGGCGGGCCTCCGGCCCGGGCTGCGGGCGGAGGCGGGGGCGGCCCCGGCCGCAGCCCGCTACGTGATGGCCAAGGGCATCCCCTACTACGGGGAGGAAGGGCGCGACGACCCGGGCCGGGCACGCTGCCGGCTGGACATCTACCATCCGGAGGCGGGCGGCCCTGTCCCGGTGATCGTCTGGATCCATGGCGGCGGCCTGCGCTCGGGCGGGCGCTATGTTCCCGGGGAGCTGCGCGGCCACGGCTTCGTGGTGGTGGCGGCGGGCTACCGGCTGTACCCGGAGGCGAGCCCGGAGGAGATCTTGCGGGACGCCGCGGCCGCGGTCGCCTGGACGTTCCGGAACATCGCCGCCTACGGGGGGGATCCGGAGCGGATCATCGTCGCCGGGGCGTCCGCGGGCGCGTACCTTTCGGCCATGCTGGGGCTGGACAAGTCGTGGCTCGAGACCCACGGGGTCGACGCCGACCGGATCGCCGGACTCGGCCTGCTCAGCGCGCAGATGATCACCCACGTGGTGCCGCGGGAGGCGCGGGGGATCAGTCCGGGCCAGCCCGTGATCGACGCGCTGGCCCCGCTCCACCATGTCCGCGCCATGCCGGCGCCGGTCCTGCTGGTGACCGGCGACCGCGAGCTGGAGCTGCTCGGGCGCTACGAGGAGAACGCCTACTTCCTGCGAATGATGGCGCTGGCGGGGC
>CAZBDL010000431.1:0-3392 GCA_964490525.1 uncultured Victivallales bacterium
AGCCGGCCGAGCAGGGGGAGGCGGCAGAGGGCCAGGCGGAACGGCATGAAGGTCGAGGAGAAGGCGGCGGTGTTGGTGACGATGAGCCGCCGGAAGCGCTCCGGATAGCGCACGGCCACGCCGAAGCCGACCGGGCCGCCCCAGTCGTGCACCATCAGGGTGATGTTCCGCAGGTCGAGGCTCAGGACCAGCGCCTCGAGGTTGTCGATGTGGGTCTCCAGCCGGTAGGGAAAGCCGACCGGCTTGTCGGAAAGCCCGCAGCCGAGGTGATCCGGCGCGATCACCCGGTGGGTGGAGCGGAATTCACGGACGAGATCCCGGTAGAGGAAGGACCAGGTGGGGTTGCCATGGACCATCAGGATCGGGTTGCCTTGCCCCTCGTCGAGGTAATGAAGGCGGTGGCTCCGGATGGGGAAGTAGTTGGATGCAAAGGGATAGAGGCTGTCTGGCGGCCGTTCGCTCATGTCCATTCGACTCCCAGCATGGTGCAGTTGATGCCGCTGCCGATGCCGAGCAAGGCGACGCGGTGGCCGGCGGCGATGAAGCCCGCCTCAACGGCACGGGCGAGGGCCATGGGGCAGGCGACCGAGCCGGTGTTGCCGAATTCGGCGACGATAGGGAAGTCGCGGTCGAGTGGCAGGCCAAGGGCGGAAAAAAGATGACGGCGATGGGCACTGCCGACCTGATGGGTGCAGATGCGGTCGGGGGTGGCATTGTCCCAAGCCAGCGTCGCCTGACAGTCCGCCCAGGTCCGTTCCGCCACCGCGACGCCGGCCGCGAGCAAGGCCTCGGCATCGGTCGCCATGAGCGTCTCGGCATCGTCATGCATGCCCTTGTCGGCATTGCCCTGGCAGAGGTCGTGATGGGCGGTGACCGCCAGGCTGGCGCCACCCAGCAGGCGGGGTGCGTCCGGCAGCAGCGACGCGTGGGCGAGAATCACGGCCACCGCCCCGGAGCCAATGGTCAGCGAGGCGAAGTGAGGCTTCACCGTACGGCGGGTCAGGGACTCGTCGGCCAGCATCGTCCGCAGGGTGCTGTCCAGCAGGGGCCGGGCATTCTCGCCGGCGACAAGCAGCGCGGCCTGGATATGGCCCGCCTCGATCATGGCGGCGGCGGTCACCATGCCGGTGAGGATGCCAAGGCAGGCATTGGAGATGTCGAAGACCAGGCACGGCTCTGGCAGGCCGAGAAGGCGATGGACGCGGGTGGCGCTGGCCGGTTCGAGGCAATCGCGGCAGACTGAGCACATCATCAGGCAGCCGATGGCGGCGACAGGGATCCGGCTGGTGGCCAAGGCTTTGCGTCCCGCCTCGGCGGCCGCCTCGCTGGGCCGGGTTCCCGGCAGCCAAAAGCGGCGCTCGCGGATCCCGCTCATCAGCTCCAGACGTCCTGGTGGAAGCCCCAGCCGCCGATAGACGGGGGCGAGTGTCTCCTCGATCTCGGCCGACGTCACCACCACGGGCGCCAGCACGTAGGCCGGCGTTTCCAGGCGAACCTTGGTGTATCGCATCTTCCCCCCTGGAAACGGGGCCATGGTTCCGTCCGGAATCCGCTCGCCGACGGAGCCTACTGCTTCAGGGTCAGGACGTATTGCCCGTCCTGCACCTCGATGCTGGCGGTGGCCGCGAGAATGCGCTGCACACCTTCGCCGTCCAAGCCGGGCATGAACTTCTCGAGGATCTTGCGGTTGACGATCGAGGGCATGCCCATGCGTCCCATCTTGGCCTTGGTGACGGTCAATCCGAGGCCCTCTTCGCCATCCTTCAGGAAGCCCTTGATTTCGAAGGTGGCGGGGATGGATCCGCCCAGCTTGGTGCCCAAGCGCAGGTGGGTGTAGCCTTGATGGTCGAGGTGGATGGTGAGGCTTTCGATATTGTAGACGCCGCCGCCCGTGCCAGGTGCGGCGACAAACTTGTCGTTGTACAGGAAGGACGCCTCCTGGGGGGAGAAGACGTAGACGTCCTTGCCGAAGCCCCCGTCGAGGCGCCGGGTCAGCTCGTCGAACTTGACCTTGGCGGCCTCGATCTGATCCTCGCCGGACAGCTTGGCATATTCCGGGGAAGGCATGAACATCATCACCAGCACGCCAATCAGGCCAGCCAGGACGGCGAGGCTGACGAGGCGGCGGATGATCCCGAACAGATCCCAGTCCGAGCCGCGGTGGTCGATAACCTTGGGGCGGATCGTCTCGACATCGAGCTTGGCCCCGCAGCTCCGGCAGAAGATGGCGCCGAGCTGGTTGTCGTGGTTGCACTGCGGGCACTTGATGAGCATCGTCAGTCTCCTTTGGAGGCGTTTTTGGCCGGGGGCTTGTCCTTGGTGGCGGCGGGCTTGTCCTTGGTGGCGGCGGCAGGCTTCGGCGAGTCGGGCTGGGCGGCGGCGGAAGGAGCGGAGACGTCCTTCTTGGCCGCCTTGCTATAGCTGTCCGAACGGTAGTCGGTGCAGTAGAAGCCGCTGCCCTTGAAGATGATGCCGGCGCCCGTGCCAAGCTGCCGCTTGACCTTGCCGCGACGGCAGCAGATGCAGCGCTTGAGTGGTTCGTCGGTCATCTTCTGGAAATAGTCGAAGCGCTTGCCGCACGACGCGCAAAGATATTCGTAGGTGGGCATGAGAAGAGGCGTCCTTGTCTCGTCAGTCAAGCCTGTATTATAGCATCGTCCCGACAGTTGCTCAAGGGGCACCGCAGAACCAGTCCGCCGGATAGTCCGTAGGGGCATGATCCACGCCTATTCGACGGTGACGCTCTTGGCGAGGTTGCGGGGCTGGTCGATGGCGCAGCCGCGCTCACGGGCAACGAAGTAGGCGAAGAGCTGGAGGGCGACCACGGTCGGGATGGGGGTGATCGCCGGGGAGCAGGCAGGAACCCACAGGATGTCGTCGGCGTGACCGTCCAAATCGGGATCGCCATCGGTGCCAACGGCGATGACCGGGGACTGGCGGGCACGGCATTCCTGGATGTTGCCGATGATCTTGTCCTTGCCGGGCAGGTCGTTAGCCAGGGCGAGCACCGGCACGGACTTCTCGAGCAGGGCGATCGGCCCGTGCTTCAGCTCGGCGGCGTGATACCCCTCGGCATGGATGTAGCTGATTTCCTTGAGCTTCAGGGCGCCTTCGAGGGCGACCGGGTAGAGATAGCCGCGGCCGATGTAGAAGAAATGCTCGGCGGCGGCATATTTCCGGGCGACGGCGGCAATGGCGTCGGCCCGCTCCAGGACCGTGCGAACCAGGTCGGGAAGGGCCTCGATCTCCTGGCCGAGGAGCAGGCCGGCGGGCCGCGACAGGCGGCGGGTTCGGGCGAACTTCATGGCCATCATCAGCAGCACCGCGACCTGGGCCGTGAAGGCCTTGGTGGAGGCGACGCCAATCTCCGGCCCGGCATGGAGGTAGACGCC
>CAZBDL010000432.1:0-3374 GCA_964490525.1 uncultured Victivallales bacterium
GGCAGGATCAGGCGGTCAGCGAAGGGAGAACGGAAATCGTAGCGCCGGCAGAGGTGGTCCAGGCCGACCTTGATGCCCATGACCGAGCCGACGTTGGCGGCATTGCAGTCGGTGTCCCAGCCTGCGGAATTGACGATCATCTGCGACCGGTAGAAGTCGTCCGGGGCATGGGCCCAGGCCATCACCATCAAGGCATGGTTGTTGACGACATGGCAGAAGCCGCCATGCCGGTCTGGCCCATAGCGGGCGCGGATCCGGTCGTAGGTCTTCCGCCAGTCCCGGTCCGTGCGCGCCCAGCGGCGGACGTCGCGATGGACGGCGGCAATCGTCGAGTCGGGCGGAATGAACGACGCCCCGATGTCCAGCAGTCGATCCATGTCCTTCTCCACGAAGGCCGCAGCCACCATGGACGCCACCACCGCGGCGGCATGCACCGCCTCGCCGTCATGGGAAACAGACGCCGCATGGCGGGCGAGGCGCGCGGCCAGTTCGGGCCGGCCCGGGGCGACCATGCCGAAGGCGTCGACGAAGATCTGCCCGCCGATCTGCTCGGCGACGAGCGTGCCGTTGAGCGCGGCGGAGCCGCTGCTCGGCGCCGGATGCCCTTGGCGCAGCCGAAGGTAGGCGGTGTGCTCGGTCGAGATGCCCATCCCCCCCCACCAGAGGATGGTCTCGCCTTCGATGAGGTAGTTCAGCCAGGTCTGGCCGAAGAACGCCGGCGGCGTGTCCGCATACAGGCCTGAATCCTCCAGTGCCCGGACGAACGTGAAGGTGCCGGTGATGTCGTCGTCGGAGACCACCAGCGGCACCCGGCAAGCCTCGTGCACGTAGCCCGTCAGCTCCGTGCCGAAGCGCTCGGCGATCCGCTCTCGCCGCCAGCCCTCGACCGGACGGCCCATGTAGACCCCGATGACCTTGCCCAGAACCCCCGCATAGACCTGCCGTTCATAGTCTGCGGCGGACGCCGCCCATGCCGCCGACCGGGCCTGTTTTGCCATGGTTGCCGTCTCCCGCGATAATGGTCCGGGTCAGATCCTCACGATGCCCTGTTGAGCGTAGGCTTCGAAGAAGTCGATGAGCCAGGGCAGGGTCAGTTTCCGGGCCTGCGCCTCGCCCAGTTCGGTGATGGCGAATCGCGCAATGTCGTGGATGCTGCGGGTGCCGTCGGCCCAGGCCTTGAGGACGAGGTGCGTGTTGCTCCATTTGGGACTGCCGAGGCGTCGCCGTTGGTCGGGGGTGAGGAAGCGGTCGGTGGCGGGACCGCCCAGCACCGCCCGCGGAAACAGTTCCCGGCTGCGGGCGATGTCCTCCGGCGTGCCGACCGGCAGGACTTCGCGCAACGCTGGCAGATGCCGGGACAGGGCGGCGAATTCGGTGTCTGCCCGTCGCCGGAAGGATGCCCGTTCGCTTTCCGGGAGGAGCACGGCAAGGCTCCTCGTCTCCATTTTTCTCATCTCCAGGAAGGCTTGTCCATCCAGGGCCTTGCCGGCTCCGGCGCAAGCGTCTTCGAGGATCAGCGTCATGAGCCATTTCAACTCAGGCTCGCCAGCCGTCGCCAAGGCATGCAGCCAGGCGGCTACGCCCACGGTCACCGCCCCGACCACGTCCTCGTCGAGCGCCACCGTCCCGTAGCGGTCGCCGGAGGTGTGCCATTGCGGATTCTCCTGGGCGATCAAGGACGTGGGGATGCCGCCGAGGGCGGGATCGGCCAGGACGGAGCAGTTGATCTCGAACTCCTGGTTGTCCCGCAACGGGATGCCGTAGCGGCGGAGGACCCGTTCCAGGAAGAGCCCGAGCAGCCGCGGGGCAAATCCCGTCGAGGCGCCAAGGCCGCGGTGCAGGTTCACGGGAAGACCGGCGCAGCCGACCATGTCGAGGTTCAGATGGGCGAAGGCTCCGTCCAGCAGGTCGGGCCGCAGGCTCTTCAGGGCCAGCACCCCGTAGCATTCCTGGGAGTGGAAGGCCCGGATTCCCCGGCGGAGCGGATTGGCCGGGCCGTCGAGGCGCAGGGCCGCCAGGATCCGCGCGGCGGACAGGCCGATCGCCACGCCGGAGGCATTGTCGATCAGCCCGGGCTCGAAGAGATGCCCGGTCAGCAGGATGTCCTCCCGCGTGTCGCCTGCCAGGGAGGCGTGGACCGCCGGCAACTCCGACGTCGCCTCGTAGGCCCCGACCGAGACGATGGTGGCCCGGAGGCCGATGCCTTGCGCCAGCAGTGCATGGAGCCGTTCGCCGTCGGCGGGGGAGATGCTGGCTCCGGGCAGGTTCTGCCGTGCGGCCGCCCGCGTCGTCATCCAGCCGTCGGATTCGGCGTCCCAGGCATTGACCCACTTGATGTGACGCCCGTCCGGGTCACGGCGGTCGGCGTACGCGCTCAGCACGGCCAAAGCGCCCCGCGCCACGAGATGCCCGCGGATCGCCGCCGGGTTCAGGGATCGCGTGAAGGCGACCTTTCCGGACAGCCGGGCGTCGTCCAGATCGGCCGGGGTGGCGATCTCGACCACTTCGCCGCCGACCCCCTCTGGCCCGGTGAAGCCGCTGCCCATGAACGGGATCAGGGTCTTGCCCTGCTTGCTGAAGGACAGCTCGCCGCCGTGCTCCGGACGGATCCGGCAGGAGAAGCCTCCGGTCCGGTAGCCGACGGGCGAGGTCCACATCTGCCAGCAGGCCTCGCCGTCGCAGGGGAAGCCCATGACCTCCGCCTCGAGCCCGGCGTGGCGATAGTGCTCGGCGACGAGGTCGGACGATGCCCGGAAGGCGGCGAAGTCGCCGCCGGACTCGGCCGCGGCGATCTCCCGCATCAGGTCGACAGTCGCGGCCACGTCCAGGCGCGACTCGGCCAGGTCGAGATGCTTGCCGAGATCCATCATGCCTCCCCGAGTCCGGCCAGGAGCTGGCGCTTGGCCTGGCAGACGGTGCAGGCCGGCGAATCGCACAGCAGGGTGTCCAGGCCGCGTTCGCATAGCAGGCGGACGGCCGTGTCGATGGCATCCATGCCGGAGACCCGGAAGGCCTCCGCCTCGCCGACCTTGCCTCGGTGCAGGAGACCGAGCCGGTCCAGTTCCTGCTGGACGACGATGAAGGTCCGGCTGCAGCCCGGATTCTCCACGGGGTGGCAGAGGAACCGCTCGGTGTCCGAGACGACTAGGGTGATGTCCTTGCGGTAGGCGGGATAGGCAATGCCCAGGTATGGCGCTTTGACGATGGACTCGGCGACATGGATGATGGAGGAGGAATTCATGTCGCAGCCGATGTGCACGACCTGCCCCCCCCGCCTGGCCAGCTCATGGAAGGGCGAGCCGACCCCCAGCGGGGCCCGTCCGCGGTGCGTGGCGGCAAGCTCCGCCGCGTGGCGGCCGATGACGGCGACGCTG
>CAZBDL010000433.1:0-3361 GCA_964490525.1 uncultured Victivallales bacterium
AGAGCTGGGCGCGGCCGATGTGGGGCGAATAGAGCAGGTCGTAGCCGTGGGCCAGGTGGCGTTCCTTCCAGAACGTCTCGATGAGGTGGCGGACGAGGGCGCCCTTGGGATACCACAGGACCAGGCCGGGCCCGACCTCCTCGGAGAACCCGAACAGATCCAGCTCTTTGCCGAGCTTGCGGTGGTCGCGCTTCTTCGCCTCCTCGATGGCGGCGAGATGCTGGCGCAGCTCCTTCTCGGTGGCGAAGGCCGCCCCGTAGATGCGCTGGAGCATCGGGTTGGTCTCCTTGCCGCGGAAGTAGGAGCCGGCGATGGAGAGCAGGGTGAAGGCGCCGGTCTCACCGGTGTCGGCGACATGCGGCCCGCGACACAGGTCGGTGAATCCGCCACAGCGGTAGAAGGAGATAGTCTCGTCCGCCGGGATGTCGGCCAGGCGCTCAAGCTTGTAGGCCTGCCCGTCCTCGCGCAGCAGGGCCTCGGCCGCCGCGCGATCCAGCTCGAACCGCTCGAACGGCAGCTTCTCCGCCGCCAGGCGACGCATCTCCGCCTCGATCAGGGGCAGATCCTCCGGAGCCAGCCGGTGCGCCAGGTCAAAGTCGTAGTAGAAGCCGTCATCGGTTGCCGGACCAATGTCGAACTTCGTCCCGGGATGGAGATTCCTCACCGCCGCCGCCATCAGGTGGGCGGCGCTGTGGCGGATGGCATGGAGATCGGGCTTGCTCATGACAGGCTTTCCATTGCGGTGGTGCGGCGCGGACGCATGCTTGGTGGGGAAAGCGCGCGCGGGGTGGTACAGTACCGCGCCCCGGGCAGAACTCAAGCCTGCGGCGCTTGCGGGAGACGCCCCGGGACGATATGGTACCGGAGAAATCCCGGCGGGAGTCAAGACGATGCAACAACCACATGCCCTTGTCCGCAGGACCGCAACCGCGCTGCTGGCATTGCTGGCGACGGGGGCGACGCTCCTGTGCGCCCAGGACTACAACAACCGCCGCTACCAGGAGATCGAGCCGGAGAAGCCCTTCTACCTGGCGCGCAAGCACGAGGCGTGGCAGGCCCGCTCCCGCGTGGTCGGGGTGGTGCGCAATCCGCCCGCCCAGTTCGTCATCGAGTTCATCAATCCCGCCACCCTCCAGGCCGTCCGCACCGAGACCCATGCCGGGGCCCTCACCGTCTACGAAAGCGGCTGGCTGGCCATCGGCACCTATGACATCGTCGTCAAGGCCGAGGGATTCCTTGACCAAAGGATCGCCGGGGTCAAGCTCAAGCCCGCCTCCGACTGCGTCCTCAACCTGCTCTTCAATCCTACCCTCTACAAGCGCCGCTAATCCCCTGCGGCCACACGGAACCGCCACCATGCCCAGCCATGACTTCACCTACTGGTGGGACACGCCGACCGAATGGGTCGAACCACCGAACGAGCGGCGCGGCGGCTGGAGCGGCATGATGCTCCTGCACGAGAACGACCTCACCTATTTCGTCAAGCGCCAGTGCAACCATCTTTGCCGGACCCTGCGGCATCCCTTCGGCTGGCCCACCGCCAGCCGCGAATGGCTCTACCTGAACCTGCTCCGCGGCCTCGGCGTGCGCGTGCCGGACCCCGTTTTCCACGGCGTACGCCGTCAGGCCAACGGCACCGAGGCGGTGCTCGTCACCGGCAAGCTCGAAGGCTTTGCCGACCTCTCGACACAGGCCGGGCTCCCGGCCGCAGACCGGCTTGTCCTGGCGCGGGAACTCGGCCGCCAGCTCGCCCGGATCCATCGCGCGCGCCTCCAGCACAACAATCTCTACGACAAGCACATCATGGTGCGCTGGCTGGACGGCATCCCGGAAGTCGCGCTGATCGACCTGGAGCGGATGCGCCGCCGCCTGACCCGCGCCTCCGCCGCCCGCCACGACCTCGCCAAGCTGAAGCGCCGGCAGCGCACCTTCGGCGAAGCGGAGTGGCAGGCCTTGACCGAGGCCCACCGGGAGGCCATGGCCTCCGGCTAACCCCTGCTCAACGCTCAACGCCCAATGGACTCGTCTTTCCCTTTGGACGTTGAACGCCGAATGCTGGGCGCTGGGTGGCGATCCGTCCTTCCGTGACTCCCCGCGCCGCCGTCACGGTCCCGGGGGCTGTCCGCCGAGCCGTGCGAAGTTCGCATGAATCTGCCGGGCTAGGGCATCCACGGTCATGCTGCGGATGGATGCGGCCTCCCGGCAGAGGGCCGCGAGGTCGGCGTCCGGGGCATCGTCGGTCTCGAGGAAGAGGCTCCCGACGGGAATGGCGGCGAACGCCTCGCGCAAGGCGTTCGAGGCGAGGAGCGCCAAGCCGAAGGAAAGCATGAAGCCATGCCGGACCAGGTCGCAGGCCAGCTCCCGGTTGCCGCGAAAGCCATGGATGACCCAGGGCCGGGGCGGGGCGGCGACCAGGCGGGCGGCGACGATCTCCGGCCAGGCATGGACGCAGTGGACGACCAGCGGCAGGTCGGCCTTCCGGGCGATGTCCACCTGCGCGGCGAAGGCGCGCTCCTGGTCGGCCCGGGGCGTGGCGCAACGATGGTCGAGGCCACATTCGCCGACCGCCAGGCAACGGGGATGACGCGCCCCCGCGGCGACCGCCGCCAGGTCGGCCTCCAGCCGCGCCATGTCGACATGCCACGGATGCAGACCCACCGTGAACGGCCCGGAGGAGGGTGGCGGCTCCCCGGGGAAGCGGTTGCGCACCGCCAGGATGTCCGGCCGCGCGGATTCACCATGGACATGCAGGTCAACCAGTGCTGTTGCCATCTCGCCACTCCATGCTAGATTCGCAACCATGCACTCTCCCTTCAAGATCTGCCCGACCTGCGCCCAGCCCTGGGCCACCCGCGAGGACTTCCTCGGCGATGCCGGCGTGACCATCGTCGGCTACCAGGTGCATTGGGAGGAGCTCGAACTGGGGCTGATGTACTTCAACCACACCTGCGGCACCACCATGGCTATCCAGGTCAGTGAATTCACCGACCTTTACGATGGCCCGGTCTTCACCGGGCGGGCGACCGGCACCGATGCCTGCCCGGGGCACTGCCTGCACCGCGGCAACCTCCGGCCCTGCCCAGCCCGCTGCGAATGCGCCTACATCCGCGCCGTCATCCAGGCGAGCCCTTCGGCGCGAATATCGAGCAACGCCCATTCCGCCACAAGCGCGAGGGATACGCCGATCGCAAGCGCTGGCAGCGCCGCCGTTGTCGCAGGCGATATGACGCGGTCATATACCATCATAATAAAGAGCGGCGGCGCCAGTGCGAAGATATTGAGCGCAAGACATGTCACCAGTATCTGCCAGAACGTACCGGAAAAACGCTTGATCAGCGCTGTGAACCAGCGTTGCCCGCTG
>CAZBDL010000434.1:0-3333 GCA_964490525.1 uncultured Victivallales bacterium
CTTTCCGCGAAGAGCATGTCCTGCTGGCCGATGCGGATGCGCTCGCCGGGCCGCAGGCGATGGTCGGCCGTGATGCGCGTGCCGTCGACCTTGGTGCCGTTGGTGCTGCCCAGGTCGCGCAGGACCCAGGCCTCGTCGCGCCACTCGATCTTCGCATGGTAGCGGGAGGCGCCCTCGCCCTCGAGGACGACATCGTTGTCGGTCTCCCGCCCGATGCTGATGCCCGGGGGGCGCAGGTCGGCCTCCTGCCCTGCCTTGTGGCCGTCGAGGAAGAACAGCTTCATGGCTTGCCCAGTGGTGGTTCGAGGTTGCGGCATGGCATGACGACGTCGGCGGCGGCGAGCAGGCCCTTGCGGGCCATGTCCTTGCGGGCCGCCTCGGTCATCTCGGCGTTGAGGTCGAGGATGTCGCCCTGCTCGGCCCCGGTGCGGGCGATGGTCCCGGCGGGCATCTCGACGACGGCGACGGCGCCTGCGGCCCCGGCGAACGGGCGCCACGGGGGCAGGCCGGGCCGCAGGCCGCAGATCCGGTTGTCGGCATCGACGAAGACGACGTCGATGGGCATGCGCATGCCAAGGGTGTGGATGCAGGCGCAGCGGCAGAAGACCATGGCGTCGAAGTCGCGGAAGTCGCGCCCGATCATGCCGCGCATGCGCGCAAGGGTGCCGATGGCGGCGACGGGCCGGCGGGCCAGGATGGTGCGCTTGGTGAGGTTGCAGATCATTTGGCGAAGAGCGTCTTGAGGGCCTGCATGGCGAGGGGGCCGAGCAGGATGATGAAGACGGCGGGGAGGATGAAGGCGACGATCGGGAAGATGATCTTGACGGGGGCCTTGTTGGCGAGGGTCTCGGCGCGCTGAAAGCGCTTGGTGCGGAACTGCTCGCCCTGGATGCGCAGGAGCTGCGCGATGCTTACGCCCAACTCGTCGGCTTGGACGATGGCGTTGACGACGGCGGAGAGGTCGGGCTGGCGGACGCGCTGCGCGAGCTCGCGCAGGGCCTGGCGGCGGGGCTTGCCGAGCTGGATCTCGTGGAAGGTGCGCTCGAGCTCCTCGTGGAGGGCGTCACGGGTGCGGCGGCGGTGCAGGATGTCGCGCAGGGCGGTGATGAAGTCCTTGCCGGCCTCGACCGAGAGGGTCAGCAGGTCGAGGACGTTGGGCAGGGCCTTCTGGATCTGGAGGTGGCGGCGGACGATGGTCTTGCGCAGCCAGACGCCGGGCCAGACGACCATCAGGCCGAGGATGACCAGCCCGTAGAGGGGTTGGCGGGCGAGGACGAGGGCGAGGCAGGCCGCGGCGCCGAGGATGCCGATCAGGATGCGCAGGGCGAGGAAGGTCTCGCCGTCCAAGGTCTGCTCGTCGTAGCCGGCCATCTGCAGCCGCTGTCCGGACTGGGCACAGGCATCCTGGAATGCGGGTGCGCGGGCGATGAAGCGGACATTCGGGGTCAGGGGCAGGGCCAGGCGGAAGAGGAGCGGCAATTGGCGGCGCTCTGCCTCCTGGCGCTGCTCCACCTCCAACATTGCCAGCACCTGCAGCAGGTAGAGGCCGCCAGCGGCGGCGGCAATGCCCCAGCACAGGGCGGCGAGCGGCTGGAGGAAGGCGTCCATGTGGCCTTAGATGTCGATGGTGGTGATCTTGCGGATGACGAGGAAGCCCGTGACCACCAGCACGCAGGCGCCGATGATCATGGCGATGCCGTAGATGTTGTTGAAGAAGGCGTCCATCATCTGTGGCGCCTTGTAGGAAAGGACGACCATGAGGACGAAGGGCATGGCGCCGACGACCAGGGCCTGGAGGCGGCCCATGGCGGTGAGGGACTGGACGCGGCCCTCGATGCGCAGGCGCTCGCGGATCATGTCGGCGAGACGCTGGAAGACGATGGTCAGCTCGCCGCCGGTCTGGCGGGCGGTGACGATGGCCGTGGCGACCAGCTCGAAGTCGTCGCTCTCCAGGCGGTCGACCATCTTGGCGAGGGCCTCCTCGATCGGGACGCCAAGGCGGATCTCCTGCATCAGCAGGCGGAACTCGAAGGAGATGGGGGGGCGGTTCTCCTGGGCGATGACGTCGAGGGCCTGGTTGATGCTGAAGCCCGCCTTGAGGGCGCTGCCCATTGAGGTCAGGGCGTCCTCGAGCTGCTCGTTGAAGCGGATCAGGCGGTTGCGCTTGCGGTAGCGCAGGTAGAGCCGGGGGGCGGGAAAGGCGGCGAGGGCGGCGAGGGCGGCGAGCAGGCCGCCCTTGCCCCAGGAGAAGGAGGCGCTGCCCAAGCCGAAGAGGACCATGGCGAGGAAGGCGGCCAGGCCGCTGAGCGCCAGGCTCAGCTCGAAGATGCGGTCGGGGGGAATGTTCAGGAGCACATCGTCGAGCTCCACTGCCGCCTCCTTGACGTAACGTTCGCGGTAGCGGCCGGAGGTGAAGGCGAAGAAGTCGACCACGACCATCGTCGCCAGGGTCACGGCCAGGCCGGCGCAGAGGCTGGCGGGAACGGTCAGGTCGGGGGCCATCATCGCACCCCCTCGCGTCCGTCGCGGAACATCGCGATGTCAAGGTCCAGCCGGGCCCGCTGGATCTCCTCCATGAAGGTCGGGATGCTGCCGCAGGCAATGTGGCGGCCGCGGATCCGCCCCTCCGGCGTCCACCCCTCATGGCGGAAGGAGAAGATCTCCTGCATCGAGATGATCTCGCCCTCCATCTTGGTGATCTCGCTGATGTTGGTGACCTTGCGGGTGCCGTCCTTCATGCGGTCGAGCTGGACGACGATGGTGATGGCGGAGGCGACCTGCTCGCGGATGGCCCGCAGGGGCAGGTCGAAGCCAGCCATGAGGACCAGGGTCTCGAGCCGGGAGAGGCAGTCGCGGGGCGAGTTGGCGTGGATGGTGGTCAGTGAGCCGTCGTGGCCGGTGTTCATGGCCTGGAGCATGTCCAGCGCCTCGCCCCCGCGGCACTCGCCGATGACGATGCGGTCGGGACGCATGCGCAGGGCGTTCTGCACCAGGCGGCGGATCGAGACCTCGCCCTTGCCCTCGACGTTGGCCGGGCGCGCCTCCATGCGCACGACATGCTCCTGCTGGAGCTGCAGCTCGAGGGAGTCCTCGATGGTGACGATGCGCTCGTCATGCGGCAGGAAGCGGGAGAGGGCGTTGAGCAGGCTGGTCTTGCCGCTGCCGGTGCCGCCCGAGACGACGATGTTCTTGCGCGCCTTGACGCAGGCGTCGAGGAACGCCCCCATCGCCGGGGTCAGGCTGCCCAGCTCGGCCAGCCGGGCGACGTCGAAGGCGGACTTGCCGAACTTGCGGATGGTCAGGCAGGCCCCGTCCGGCGTGATCGGCGGGATG
>CAZBDL010000435.1:0-3313 GCA_964490525.1 uncultured Victivallales bacterium
GCGGATACGCGATGGCCAGCGCCAGCGTCCCGGGATCCGGCACCTCGAACAGCCGAATCTTGCTGACCGCGGCCCCCACCGACATCGGCGCCTGCTTGCCGTCGAACTGGCTGACGATCACAAAGAACCCGTTCTCGGGGGTCATCGTCCGGGCGGACATTCCCCGGGGACGCTTGATCTCGGGAAAGCGGTCGTGCAGGAAAAAGAATTGACGCCAGGTCTCCATCGCGCCGGACAGGGGATACTGCACCGACTCGGCGTTGTGGTTGACATAGCGGCCCTTGAGCACGTCGCCGACCGTCGTTCCGGTGCCCAGCCCCATCGCCGTCTCGCAGCCCCAGTTCAAGATCTGGAAGCTGCGCGGCCGGTCGTCCGGGTATTCCACGGTCAAGACATAGCTTTTTCCCGCCTGCAGCCCCAATCCCTCGCCGATGACATACGCGAAGAACTTTGGCACCCCGTCCTCTGGCGGCAACACCCGGCACGGCACGCCCAGGATGGTCTCGACCTTCGACGCGCCCTGCGGATATTCCAGGAACATCAGGGAGGGATTCTTCGCCGCGCAGTCGATTTCCTGCACCAGCGGCAACTTCCCAAACGGCTCGCCCGCATCGACCAAGGTCCGCGCCGCTTCCTGCGCCCCGACGGTCAATGTCCCGGCCAGTGCCAGCGACATCCCTGCTGCACGTACAGTCCAACTCATCGCATCCTCCTCCTGGTTTCGATTCGGGAACTGTTTCACGTGGGCAATGTAGGAGGGGGGCGGCGCAATGTCAACCGTGAAGGCTCACGGACCCCGCTGCGGAACGATGCCCCTAGGCATGTATTCCGTTCACGGCGCGATGTTAACTTTGTGAGCGGGTTTGAGCGGGGTCTGACCCCCGATAGCCCCGATAGGTTGCCGATAGGTTGAAGCCTGGCGCTCCCAGGCGCTTATCTTAGTGCCATTACCCCGATGGCCCGAACAGCTACCTCTACTGCAACAACAACCCGATCAACTTCATTGATCCGTTGGGTCCGTTTCGTCCGTACCCTGCGGGATCGCTAGGGCTGTCGGCCCACGGCAAAGGCCGCGAAGCGCGGCTGGTGTCCGGCGGGGATGCTGGCGGTGAGCAGCAGATGCCCGGCCTCGTCGTATTCGGTGGCGAGGACGCGCCCGTGCCGGTGGGCGAAGGCGGCGAGGTCGTGGCGGTCCGGGGGGAGGCGCAGGTGGAGGATGGCGGTGTCGCCGCGGGCATGCCCCATCATGCGGGCACGCAGCTCGTCGAGTCCCTCGCCGGTGCGGGCGGAGACGAAGAGGGCGTCCGCATGCAGGGCCCGCAGCCGTGCCCGCAGCACTGGGTCATCGGCGAGGTCGGACTTGTTGAAGACCGTCAGGATCGGCTTGCCGCCGGCGCCCAGCTCGTCAAGCACCTCCAGGGTCGTCTGCCAGTGCTCCTCGAAGTAGGCGCTGGCGATGTCCAGGACGTGGATCAGGAAATCCGCCAGGACGGCTTCCTCGAGCGTCGACTTGAAGGCGTCGACGAGGTTGTGGGGGAGCTTGCGGACGAAGCCGACGGTGTCGGTCAGCAGCACGGTCTGGCGGTTGGGCAGGGCCATCTGCCGGGTGGTTGGGTCGAGGGTGGCGAAGAGCTTGTCCTCGACCAGGGCGTCGGCGCCGGTCAGGGCGTTAAGCAGCGAGGACTTGCCGGCGTTGGTGTAGCCGACGATGGCGGCATGGGGCATGGCCTGGCGCTCGCGCCGTCGGCGCTGCGTCTCGCGATGCTTGCGCACCTCGATCAAATCCTTCTTGAGCAGCGCGATGCGCTGCTGCACGATGCGCCGGTCGACCTCGATCTGCTGCTCGCCTTCGCCGCGCGTGCCCTTGGCGCCGCCCCGCTGGCGCGAGAGGTGCGTCCAGGCGCGGGTCAGCCGGGGCAGCGCATATTCGAGTCGGGCCAGGGTCACCTGGATGACCGCCTCGCGGGTCGAGGCGCGGGCGGCGAAGATGTCGAGGATGATTTCGCGGCGGTCGATGACGCAGCGCTTGGTCAGCTTCTCCCAGTTGCGCTGCTGCGAGGGCGAGAGGTCGTGGTCGAAGATCAGGCAGTCGGCGGCAAGTTCCTCCGCCAGGGCGGTGATCTCCGCCGCCTTGCCGCTGCCGATGAGCAGGCGCGGGCTGGGCTGCTTGACCGTCGCCAGGACGTCCCCGACCACCGGTATGTCAAGCGTCGCGGCCAGCTCGCGCAGCTCGGCCAGGTGCTCGCGCACGGTGCCCGGTTCGACGCCGGGCTCGCCGACGCCGACCAGGATCGCCCGCTCCACTTTCCGGCGCTGGTCCTTCGCCGTGTCGATCATGCTACTTCCTCCAGAATGCCGGGAGCAGGACGACGAGGACCGTGTAGAGCTCGAGGCGGCCCAGGAGCATTGCCGCCGTGAGCAGCAGCTTGCCGGGCGCGGAGAGCCAGTGGTAGGCCTCCACGGCGCCCACCTTGCCCAGTCCCGGGCCGATGTTGCTCAGGCAGGCCACCGAAGCGGTCGTGGCCGTCACCAGGTCGGTGCCCTCCAGCCAGGTCAAGGCCAGCGCGAAGAACACGAACAGGGCGACGAACAGGAAGAAGAAGCTGAGCGTCTTGTGGAGCGTGTCGCTGTCCACCCGCGACTGGTTGAGGCGCACATTCGAGATGGCGTGGGGGAACATCCAGCGCCGGGTCCGCTCGATGCTGTACTTGAGCAGCAGCAGGAGGCGCGAATGCTTCATGCCGCCGCCGGTCGAGCCGGCGCAGCCGCCGACGAACATCAGGCCGAGCAGCAGCAGGGTGGCGGCCGACGGCCAAAGCGCGAAGTCGGCGGTGCAGAAGCCGGTGGTGGTGAGCAGCGAGACGACCTGGAAGGAGGCGAAGCGCAGGGCGTTGGACAGGGTGCCCGGATGGATCTCCCCGGTCGTGCCGACGATCGGCTTGCCCAGGAGCTGCCAGGCCACCAAGGCTGTCGCCGCCGTGGTCAGCGTCAGGTAGAAGCGGAACTCCTCGTCGCGGAAATACAGCAGCGGCTTGCCGCGCAAGGCCCGGTAATGGAGGATGAAGTTGCACCCGGCCAGGAACATGAAGAGGGTGATGACCAGCTCGATGTAGACGCTGCCATAGGCCCCGACGCTCGCCTGGCGGGTGGAGAATCCGCCCGTCGCCATGGTCCCGCAGGTGTGGCACCAGGCGTCGAGCAGGCTCATCCCCCCGGCCCACAGCAGCAGGGTTTGCGTCAGCGAGAGCAGGGCATACACCCCCCAGAGGATCTTGGCGGAATTCGCGATCCGCGGGGTGAGCCGGTCCGAGGT
>CAZBDL010000436.1:0-3311 GCA_964490525.1 uncultured Victivallales bacterium
CTCAGGCCGAGGCTGCGGCCGCCGTCGACGACCAGGTTCTGGCCGGTGATGTAGTCCGCCGCGGGGAGCGTCAGGTAGCAGACCATCTCGGCAATGTCCTCCTGGGTGCAGATGCGGTTGAGATACGAGTATTGGCGCGCGAACGCGGCCTGGTCGAGGTCCGGCGCATTGCGCTGGACCTTCCCGGGGGAGACGCAGTTGACCGTGATGTTGTGGCGGCCCAGCTCGATGGCCAGGGACTTGGTGGCGGCGATGATGCCGCCCTTCGCCGCGGCGTAGTCGACGCAGCGCGCCATGCCGCCGAGGGCGACGATGGAGGAGATGTTGACGATCTTGCCGTAGTTGCGCTGGATGAGATGGTTGACGGCGGCGCGGATGCAGTAGAGGGCACCCCTGAGGTTGACGTCGATCATCCCGTCGAGGACCTCGACCGGCAGCTCATGGAAGAGGGCCATCTTTTCGCGGGCGCTGCCGCCGGCCGAGTTGACCAGGATGTCCAGGCGGCCGAAGTCGGCGGCGATGCCGTCAAAGGCCTTCTGCACCAGGTCGTAGCGGGTGATGTCGAGGGCATGGGCGGTCGCCGCGCCGCCGCGCTCGGCGATCTCCCGCGCGACGCCATCGGCGGCGTCTCCCATCCTGTCGACCACCGCCACGCGCGCGCCTTCGGCGGACAGCCTCAGGGCGATGGCCCGGCCGATCGCTCCGCCGCCCCCGACCACGACCGCCACCTTGTCCTGCAATGGGCCCATCTCACGACTCCTGGCTGAGGTGTCCGGCGGCGGCAAGGAGCGCCTGGTGGACACGGTATTCATGCTCCGGGGGGAACGGGTTGGCGATCTCGCCGCGGACGATCCGGGAAAACTCGATCAACTGCGCCTCGTAGCGGCCGCCCAGCACCCCGACGTTGACGACCTGGGTGCCGGCCGGGAACTCGGCGCAGGCTTCCTTGAGCGTCAGGCGCACATGCAGGGGATCGAGGTGGTAGCGGTCGGCGGGATGCTCGATCGGGCAGACCTCGACCGTGCCCTTGGTGCCGCAGACGACGAGCCGGCGGTGCCGCATGCCGTCGACCTCGGCCACAGAGACCCGGATGGTGGCGGTGGCGCGGGGATAGTCAAGGACGGCCAGGGTGTTGTCGTCGAGCGCGTCGGCACGGGTCTGCTTCAGGAAGGGGGTGACCTTGTCCGGGGGACCGAACATGGTGATGGCCAGGTCGATGAGGTAGCCGCCGAAGATGTACATGGCGCCGCCCCGGAACTGGGCCAGCCATTGGCGGTAGTCGGGCTTGTCGCTGTCGTCGCGGCTCATGACCGCATCGAACTGAAATGGCCCGCCGAGCCATCCGGCCCGGATCGCCTTCAGGCAGAAGGCGATGGCGGGATTGTAGCGGTAGACGTAGGCGAGCTGGATGGCCAGGTCCCGGCGGACGCAGGTATCGAGCAGGCGGCGGAACGCCGTCAGGGACTCGCCCCCCGGCTTGTCGAGATGGAGGTGCAGGCCGCGCTCCGCGCAGCGTTGGGCGGTCGGCACCAGCTCAGGCCCGTCCGTCTCCACCGCCACCGCCTGGAGTCCCGGGGTGGCGAACAGCTCCTCCTCGGTCATCCAGGGCAGGCCATCGTAGGCGGGCAGGGCCCCCCGCTGCCGCCGCCATCCGGGATCCGCTTCGACGACCCCGACGACCTCGAAGCAGTCCGTCAGGCGACGCAAGGCCAGCATCTTCTCCGCGGCATGGTTGTGTCCGATGCCGATCTGGCCAATCTTGATCCTGTCCATGCGTTACCCTGGCTTGTCGTCGTGCCCTTGCCGCGCCACCGTGACCGCTTACAATATACATCCCCCGCAGCGAAGTCCAGGATGCGGGCACGACATTAACCCGTCTGGCGTCATCCTCCGGACTCTCCTGAGACAACACTGTAGCTTCTCGCCATGACGACGTAAACAGATATCTGTCGTCCTTTCAGGACTTTGGGATCTTGGGTTGGGCCATGTCCCAGGGCTCACGCCCTGGGCTAACGTCTGTCGCCCCTTCAGGGCGATAATCCAAGGCAAAGGCAGAGTTCAGGATCT
Organism: uncultured Victivallales bacterium; assembly: GCA_964490525.1. GTDB lineage: Bacteria > Verrucomicrobiota > Lentisphaeria > Victivallales > CAZBDL01 > CAZBDL01. The sequence goes on from CAZBDL010000436.1 coordinate 2,068, forward strand.
TGGCTTGAGTCCCGAAGGGACGGTAGATTTAGCCCAGGGCGTGAGCCCTGGGTATACGGCCACACACAACCTCAGAGCCCTGTAGGGGCGGCACAACACGCCAATCCGGAGATTGGTCGCGTCGGGCGTAGTTCTTGAACGAAGCCCGGCGTTTCCCGGGGCGCAGACGGCCTTGATGAACCGAGCCGCGTTGCCATCTCCTCCGGCTGCCTTGCACTCAGTGCCCCGACGCGGAGTCCTGCCCCAGTGCCCCCGTCACGCCGCCCCGCGCCACCACCAGGGCGACGGGGGCGGAGTAACGCGATGCGAGTCGCGGTCGTCGGGAGAATGCGGAATGGAGTGTGCGGGGTCACGAAGTCACCGGGTCATGGCGTCACGGGACAGGAAAGCGGAACCATTGTCTAACCCGTCCTGGCGGGATAGGTTTGCCGCATGAAGCGCAAGCAGATCATCCTGGTGGCATTGGCGGCGGTGCTGGTCGCAGTGGCGGGCATTGCCGTGTGGCGCGGGTTGTCGCCGGAACGAGTGCCCAGTTCCACCGGCCTGTCCGCCCCCATCGAGCTGGTCGAGATCCAACCCGGCGAGTTCCTCATGGGCAGCCTGGAGGACGAAGAGGGACGGGAGGAGTGGGACACCGACGAGACCCAGCACCTTGTCCGCATCACCTACGCCCTCAAGATGGGCAAGACCGAGGTGACCCAGCAGCAGTGGCGCGAAGTCATGGGCACGACCATCCGGCAACAGCGGGACAAGGCGCAGCGAGATGACGGCGAGTTGCCATCCTTTGGCAAACGGCTCATGGCGCTGGGCAAGGCCATCAAGGACAATCCGTTTGGCGCGTTCGAGGAAATCCGGGACAGTGGGGTGCGGCAGACCGTCAAGTGGTTGGCGGTCGGAGAGGAGCGTTGGTCGCTGGACGGCGAGGGTGACGACTATCCAATGTACTGGGTGAGCTGGGACGAGGCGGCGGAGTTCTGCGCACGGCTGACGGGTCTGGAGCGGACGACGGGACGTTTACCCGTAGGCCATGCCTATCGTCTGCCGACCGAGGCGGAATGGGAATACGCCTGCCGGGCCGGCTTAACCACTTGCTTCGCCAATGGCGGCACCGAGGCCGACTTGGACAAGATCGGTTGGTATGATGGCAATTCCGGCGGCATCACCCATCCCGTCCGGACAAAACTGCCGAACGCCTGGGGCCTGCATGATCTACACGGGAACGTCTGGGAGTGGTGCCATGATTG
>CAZBDL010000437.1:0-3310 GCA_964490525.1 uncultured Victivallales bacterium
TGGAGCCTCAAGCGCCGCTACCGCATCCCTGCCGCCGTCCTGCGTCGCGGTGAGAATGTCGTGGCGGTCCGCATCTTCGACCATTTTGGCGGCGGGGGCATGATGGGGAAGGATGATGAGGTTCGCGTCGAGCTTGATCGGCTTGGACTTGCCCCCCTCTATCATGCTGACTACCGAGGCGATTTCGAACTGGGTGACGATCCCTTCCGCTACTATCGCTGGTGATCTGCCGCCATCGCAAAGAAAGGAACATGGCCATGGACAAGAAGCCTGCATGCTTCACCCTGATCGAACTGTTGGCTGTGCCAGCCGTAGCCCATCGGGCGAAGGCAAGCTCAAGGAGCGCTTTCACGCTCATTGAGCTGCTGGTGGTGATCGCCATCATCGCCATCCTTGCGGCGATGCTCCTGCCAGCCTTGCAGGCATCGAAGGCTACGGCCATGTCCATCCTCTGCATCAACAACCTGCGCCAATGCGGCTTGGCCACGCTCTCCTATGCCGACGACGCCAACGGGGCGATGCTTCCGGAGGACATCAACGCTTGGGCGGGGACGAGCTACTCTCGGGCCGAGCGGCATTGGAGCACCAACCTCTGCGTCAACGGCTACCTGCCGGCAACCTGGATCGAGTCCGCGACCTATGCCACGAGCAGCAAGGGCACCCTGCTGGACAGCGCGGCGCTGAAGCGGGATGGCTCCCTGTTCTGTCCGACCCTGGACAACCAGGGGGCGTACAATCCGAGCACCACCTATGGCCTGCGGGTCAACGGGCAATACGACGATGCGACGGCGCGCAACGAACTGGACGGGCGCAGCTATAGCTTGCGCACGGTGCATCCGAAGATGCCGTACCTGGTCGACTCGGTGGTCTATCCCGCCGCCAACCTGCAATGTGTACGGGTCTATGTGCATCGGGTCGACCCGATCAGCATCATCCACAACCGTCACATGAAGAGGGCAAACTGCTGGTTTCCCGACGGTCATGCTGCCGGCCACAACAAGTCGGAGCTGTGGAGCATGCGGGATGTCCGCAACGGCGGGGGCCAGAGCCTTTTCAGTTATCCGTGATTCACGATTCACCCAAGCCTAGGAGCATGCCACGCCATGAATGATGCCGGAATGTCCCGCCTGGTTCTCGTTCTGGCGGCGGCTCTCGCCATCGGGATGCTGCTGCCGTCCTGCAGTACCGACACGATGGATGAACCACCCCCTGTAGCCTTTGACCAGCCCGGCGGAGGGGGGGCGTTTGCGGTGGTTGTCTCCGTCAGCCCGGCCTGCCACGACGACAAGGGGCGCAACGTGGCCGCCGCTTTTCTCGAAGCGAAGCGATTGCTGGCCGAGGGACAGCCCGTCCGCATCGTCATCCCTCCCGGCGAATACCGGGAATGGATCGGCGACATCGACTTTTCCCAAGAGGGTGAGCTGGCCAGGTCGACGCCATTACTGATCGAGGGAGCCGGGCCGGAGCAGACGATCCTCTCCGGAGCCTTTCCGTCCGAAGAGTTTGCGCCCTGCAAATGGTCGCCGGTCGTGGGGCATGACGGCCTGTACGCCGCGCCTTGGCCCTATGGTTGGCCTTGGGATCCAGGCCCGTGGATCCAGCAGTTCGGGGTCGGCCTGCGTTCCCACACGGCCCGGCGGGAGCAGGTCTACCTCAATGGCGCGCCGCTGCGCATGAGAACCATCGAGCGCCATGACTGGGTCGATCCCGATGGCCACCGGGGCGGTCCCGATGGCACCAACCAGCGCGGTGCGTTCGCCTACCGGGGCATGTCCGGCAGCCTGGATGACCTGGCGCCGGGCGAGTTTACCGTCGTCAGCCATCCCGCGTCCGACCCGGCGCTGCGGGGGCGGGTGTTCCTGCGCTTGCCGCAGGGGATGGCCTGGGCGGATGTCCATGCCATCGACGTACCGCGGTTCACCGGCCAGATGTACAAGAACTTCCTGATGATCAAGGGGAAGGACAACCTGACCCTGCGCGGGCTCGCGGTGCGCCACGCGAATGCCGGGCTCTCCGTGGCCGCCGTGGAGATCCGCGAGGGGCGGGACATTCGGGTCGAGGACTGCCGGTTCAGCGACAATGTCAACGTCGGCCTTGGCCTCAAACAACTGGAGAACGTGGCGGTTGTCCGCGTCCGGGCCGACCGCAACGGCATGATGGGCATCAACCTGGGCGAATGCCGCAATGTCCGGATCGGCCGTTCGACGACCTGCGGCAACAACTGGCGCGGAGCCTGGGAGGAGTTCCTGCACTGGCACCCGGCCGGGCTGAAGATGGGCAATTGCCACCAGGTCGTGGTCGATCGGCATGTCGCCATCGGCAACCATTGTGGTGGATTGTGGAACGACGTCTTCTGCACGGACGTTTCCTACCGCCGCTGCCTGCTCCTGGCCAACCGTCGCCTGGGCGCGATGCTTGAGTTGGCCAAGGCGGCGCGAGGGGGGGGGTACCATGTCGAGGACTGCGCCATCGGCTTCAACGGCGCCACCGGGGTCTTCATCTCGAACGTGCTGGAGGTGTCGGTGACCGGTTCGTTGTTGGCCGCCAACGGCGGGGCCGAGGCGATCGAAGCGGCCTTTCCGGATGCCCAGGTCGCCTACAAGGGCCATGACCGCCCGGGGCTGATCATGGTTGACCAAATGAAGGACTTCCGGATTGCCGATTGTGACCTGGCCGCGCCGCCCGGCACCGGTGTCTTCGGCTCGGTCTACACCCGCACCTCGGTCTCTGATCTGCGCCAGCTCTTCGCCGCCACCACCGTCCGCGGCTGCCGCATCCACGTGGCCGATCCGGCGCATTTCGCCAAGGTCGCCGCGGACGAATGGGTTCCGCAGGACATCTTCTTCCGGGACCAGATGCCCTCCGTGGCGCAACCCGGATCGGACAACCACGTCGAGGTCAGCGGCATGCCGTCGGATGACGATGCCTGGATCGCCCGCTTCCGCGACTTCTCCCGGAAGAAGGGCATCCCGTTCCCCGAGGACGAGGTCCGTGACGGGATGGCCCGCCGCTGGCGGCCGAAGACGTTGATTGCCAAACCCAACCTAGATGCCAACGGAAAGGAGATCATCGAATGAAGACCGCAATCGTCGCCGCCCTGGCCTTGGCGGCCGCCGCCACCCTGCAGGCGCAGGTGTCCATCGACGTCGAGGAGGGCTACCAAGTCGCCGGAGGATGGGACGGGCGTGGATCCATCCTTAAGCAGGGCAAGGACATCCAATGGGGAAATTGGTTCAACGCGGATGCCGCCGCACCATTCCGGGTGGTCAAGGAGGCGGGGGGGCAGTTCCTGCGCGCGGAGCGGCGGGGG
>CAZBDL010000438.1:0-3279 GCA_964490525.1 uncultured Victivallales bacterium
GTCGCCGGTGACCGCCAGGGAGGAGGAGGCCGCCCCGTCGATGGTCACCCGGAAGGGCCCGGCCAAGGTGGCGTTACCGGTGGCCAGGGTGCCGGTCGGAGAGAGGGCCGTTCCCGGTCGAACCGTGCCGGCGGCGGTGACCGTGCCGCTGACTGCGCCGCTGCCGCCCAAGGTAGTGCCCGCCGTCACGGTCACCGGCCCGCTGCCCGTCGCCGAGCCCGCGCTGTTGCCCACCAGCAGGGTGCCTGCCGACACCAGGGTCGGCCCGGTGTAGGTGTTCGCATTGGTGAACTCGGCAATGCCATTGCCGAGCTTGCGGATGCCGACGTATTGCGTGCCGTCGCGGATGATTCCCGAGACCCGGGTGATGGCCCCGGCATTTTGCGCATCGACGTCAATCTGGTGCGAGACCGTCCCCAGGCTGTCGTCGCTGTAGGTGAGAGCGCCCTTGAACTCGACCAGGCCGGCGGCATGGCTGCCGCCAATCACGTTGTTGGTGCCGGGATTGACGTTGGGCACGGTGTTGAACGCCATCGCGTAGACCGTGATGTTCCGGTCCGTGGAGATCCCCGCGGCGTTCAGGTAGACGAGGCTTCGGCCACCGTTGCCGGCACCGCCATAGGGATTGTTGCGGAGGTTGAAGCGCTGGTTGGGCACGGACTGGTCGATGAGCACCCGCCCGCCCCGCAGGTCGAAGGTCCCGCCCGTCCCCATGAGCGTGGCGGCATCGGTCACCCGATGCACGCCATTGGCGTTGTTGGTCTTCAGCTCCCAAACGCCGTTCGTCCCGAAGATGACTTCGTTGACATAGTTCATCGTGACGGCGTTCTGCATGTACAGGGACGCTCCCGCGCCCGAGACATTGAGAGTGTTGTCAAAGTCCATGCTGGCCGCGCCCATGTAGTTCATGCTGAGCGTGCCAAAGGTGGCCTGCGGCACGATGGTGGCCGTGCCCAGCGAGCCGTCATAGAACTGGATGGTGTGGTTGCGGGAGGTCTGGATGGTGCCGCTGAGCAGGTTGCCGGTGTTGGCCAGGCGCAACAGGCTGCGCCAATCGCCATTGACGGCGAAGCCATTGCCGAAGTCGCTGACGATGCCGTTCAGGTACAGGTTGCGGCCGCTGGAGCCGTTGATGTCGAAGTCGATGGTCACGCCGGCGCCGGCGAGGTTCACGGCGCTGTCGATGAAGTTGGTGGCGACGGCGACCTTGTGGTTGACGGTGGCGGCGGCATTCAAGATCAGGGTGTTGCCTTGCAGGCGGATGTTGCCGGTGGTGGCGGTGCTGTTCTGGAAGGTGAGCCCGCCGAGGGTGCGGTCCGCCCCGAGGGTGATGGTCGTGCCGCCGGTGTAGGGATGGGTGCCGTCCTTCTCCGGAAAGATGACGGTGTCGCCATCGGCCGGGATGCTCGCATCCCCGTCCCAGTTCAGGGGGTTGTTCCAGTTGGTATCCGCGTCGCCGTCCCAGGTCCGGTCTGCCGCCCCGGCCGTCATGCCCATGCCCAAGGTCAGCATTCCCGCCGTCAACCAGCGCAGTGAACGATGCATGTCCCACCTCGTCCTATGTTGTTCGCATATGAATCGCCTAAGGGTCTCGCGGCCCCCCATGAAGCCACAAGAACGATTATAGCATATCTCGTGATAAATTTCAAGCGTTTTATTGCTGGGGAATGCGGGATGGGGGCACTCAGCCCTGCTGGGTGGCGCGCGGAGTGATGGGGCTGGATTTGCCCTTGGATCCGCCGACGCGGGCGTGGCGCTCCTTGCCGCCGAGCTTGCGCTGGTAGAGGGCGAGGGGCTCGCCGCCGGGGAAGAGCTCGACGACGGTGTTGCCGCGCCACTCGACCTCGTAGATGGTGCCGGCGACGGTCTCGGTGCGGGTTTCGACCGGGAAGGCGTGCTCGAGCTCGATGTGGTCGCCGGCCTTGGCCTTCAGCAGCAGGTGGTGCGGATCCTGCCAGAGGACGGGCTCGGGGACGCCGTTGCGCCGCAGCGCGAGGCGTGACCCCCACCAGGCCGGGGCGAGGACGGCATAGTCGCCGGTACGCCTGAAGGACAAGGCGACCCGGCCGGCCTGCGGATATTCGGTGGCGACCGACAGCTCCGGCCATTCGCCGTCGTAGAGGAAGCGGATGCGGGTCAGGTCGCCGTCGCGGCGCAGGGTCTCGCGCCAGTACATCCAGATCGCCTGGGGGGCGGTGGAGATGCAGCAGCCGGCGACCGAGCGGAACTTGGTCATCGAGATGGAGTTGGGCATTGAGCCGCCGCTGAAGCCGCCGATCACGCGCCGGTCGAGGTGGCGCCAGGTGCAGTCGGGGGCGTCCTCGCGGTCGTTGTCGACCTGGATCTCGTCGGCCTTGGTGATCTGGCTTTCCATGAGATGGTTGCGGACGAAGCGGTCGACCACGTCGAAGTACTCGACATGGCCAAGGTTGGCGAGCTCGAGGCCGCACTCGACCATGTCGCGGATGCAGCAGGTCTCGCAGTGCTCGTCGTTGGCGGCATGCCAGCCGATGTACTCGGGGACCCAGCCGAAGGTCGAGCAGCGGACCAGGGTGTGGTCGAAGATGCCCTTGGCGATGCGGCCATACTGGAGGTTGCCGGTAATGCGCGCGAGCTTGGCGGCGCCAGCGGCGATCCACACCGCCGAGTGGACGTGGGAGTTGTAGTGCCCCTCCCAGGTGATCAGGCGGCTCTCGTAAAGGACATGGTTGAGCAGGCCACAGGCCAGGTCGAGAGCCTCCTCGTCCTTGGTCCGCAGGTAGAGCTCGGCCAGGGGCCCGACCATCATCGAATTGCGCACCGCCTCCTCGCCGCGCCCCGTCCACTTCTCCGGCTTCCAGCCGGCGCCCAGGTAGTAGTTGTCGAACGGAAAGTAGTAGGAGACGCGCGAATAGGGGTAGCTGCCGCCCCAGAAGTTGATCTCCTTGCGGCGGTGGCACAAGCCCTTGACGGCGCGGACCATCTTGGCGGCAGCGGCCGCGTCCTTGGCGTCGCCGAAGCGGTCATGGTAGGCGCAGAAGGCGTCGAAGATGTAGGCCAGGGCGTGGATGTCGATGAACATGTGCTCGAAGTCGGAGGCCGTCCACGGGTAGGGATGGCAGTAGCGGATGCCGTCGTCGGCGATGTCGCGGTGGAAGAGCCGACGCCAGGCGGCAAGCTGCTCGTCGCCTGCGCCCGCGCCGATCATGTCCTGGACGCGGATCATCGCCGCGCTCCAGCTCGGCACCAGCTCGGCGTCGTCGACCCGGCAGTGCTTGGCGATGGCCGGCTGCTGCTGGA
>CAZBDL010000439.1:0-3273 GCA_964490525.1 uncultured Victivallales bacterium
GACGCGTGGTCGTCGCCGAGGTCATGCCCGACAGCCCCGCCCAGCGCGCCGGGCTGAGGCCCGGCGACGTTATCTACGCCGTCAACCGCCAGGAGGTCGCCTCCGTCGCCGATGCCCGCCAGGCCGTCGCCGCCAGCGACCGCCAGCTCCTCCTCCACGTCAGCGACGGCCGCTTCAAGCGCTTCCTCGTCCTCGAACGCCCCAAGCCCCGACGCTAGCCCGAGGCGAAGGGGGTGTCCCTGATCGCAGCCATGGCCTCGGGAAAGGGCTCGAGGGCACGGGGAAAGACGCCGAGGGTACGGGCAATGGCGACGCCGTAATTGGTGATCGGCACGCCAGCCTGGCGGCAACGGTGGATGCGGTTGAGCATGGCGCGGCGGTTGAAGGTGCAGCCCCCGCAATGGATGGCCAGCTTGAATTCAGCGAGGTCCGGCGGGAAGTCATGCCCCTGGACGACCTCGACGGCCAGCTTGCCGCCGACATATCGCGTCAGCCAGCGCGGCAGCTTGACCCGCCCAATGTCCTCGCCCACAGGGTGATGGCTGCAGGCCTCGGCGATGAGCACCCGGTCGCCCGGACGCAGGCGGTCGATGGCAAGCGCCCCGCGGACGAACTCGGCCAGGTCACCCTTGAGCCGGGCAAAAAGGATCGAAAACGAGGTCAACGGCACCGATGACGGGACATCGCCGGCCACCTTCAGGAAGACCTGGGAATCGGTGACGACAATCGCCGGCGGCTCGCGCAGCAGGTCGAGCACCCGGCGCAGTTCGCGCTCCTTGACGATCACGGCGGCGGCGTCATGGTCGAGCAAGTCGCGGATCGTCTGCACCTGCGGCAGGATCAACCGTCCCTTCGGCGCCTCCAGGTCGATCGGCACAACCAGCACCGCGACCCCCCCCGGCGGCACCAGGTCGCCGACAATCGCCGGCGTCGCCAGCCATTCCTCCGGGGCGACCTCCAGCACCGCCGCGCGCAGGTCATCCAACCCCTCGCCGCAATTCGCCCGCACCCGCACCGCAGGCACCGATGCCGCCGCCAGCTCGGCCAACACCTCGGCCGCCGGCTCGCCATCGCCAAACCGATTGAAGACCACGATGGTCGGCGTCTTGCGCCGCCGGAACTCCGCCAGCAAGTCGCGCTCCGGCTCCCCCCAGTCCCCGGCGACCGCCACCAGCAACGCCAGGTCGGTGCGCTCGAAGATCCGCCGGGTGCGCTCGACGCGCTGCGGCCCGAGCTGATCCGGATCGTCGATCCCCGCCGTGTCGATCAGGAGCACCGGCCCCAACGGCAACAGCTCCATCGCCTTCTCGACCGGATCCGTCGTCGTCCCCGGCACCGGCGAGACGATCACCACGTCTTGGCGCACCAGGGCATTGAGCAACGACGACTTGCCGGCATTGCGCCGTCCGTAGATCCCGACCTGGATCCGGTTGCTGCGCGGAGTGGGAGGAGAGGAGGACATGGGGAAGTGCGGAGTGCGGAGTGGGGAGTGCTGAGTGGGGAGAATGGCTCAGGACCTTCCCGCCGCGGCATCCTCGATCCATTGCCGCAGGGCTTCATAGGCGGCCTTGCCGCCGTCGGCCAGGCGCATCGCCCCGTCCGGCTCGAACGAAAGCACCATCCGGCCATGGTAGTGCAACTCGAAACGGCGCTGGTTCCGCTCGCTCCGCAGGATCATCAGGGGCGAGGTCCGCGAATCCTCCTGGACATTCACCTCGGCCGCCAGCTTGCGCAACTGGGTCATTCCCGCCGCGTCGCGCCGTACGGCAATTCCCTGGGTCTCGGCAATCTCGTCCACGACTTGCTCTTCCATGACCTGCCTCCGTCGCTGCAGATGGTCGCTCCACCGACACCCCAACCTACCGGGACGGCGATGGCTTTTCAAGCCGAGTCCCTTGCCACGCCCGGCCCCGGGAAAATCTCGCAAATGGGGGAAAACGTGCTATGCTTCCCCTTGGAACCTCATTTCCTCTTCAGCGACGGGCTGGGAACCGTATCATGTGGAAGCTGTTTTCGCATGCTGAGGCGGACAGTGCGGATCTGGACCAGAAGCCGGATCTCCGGCTGCTGGAAAGGGCTGCCCTGCGCTGCCAGCACTGCCACACCGAACAGGACTTCTCGTCCTGTCCGCCCCTGTCGCTGGCCAAGTGCCCCGCCTGCGGGGCGATCAATTTCGTTCCCTACCTGATCAAGGACTACTGGCTCTACCGTCCGCTCGGCGGCGGGGGCATGGGCAGCGTCTACAAGGCCTTCTACAGCCAGGATCCGCACGTCGAGTTCGCCGTCAAGGTCCCGCCCCGCGACAAGCGCCATGACGAACGCCTGGTCGAGGCCCTGCTCCACGAAGCGGCGATCGCCAAGGCCTTCGGACGGCATCCGCACCTGAACGCCGTCGCCGATTTCGGGCGCTGGCACGACGAGTATTTCTGCGCCATGGAGTTCTGCCCAGGCCGCCGCCTCGACCAGCTCATCGAAGGGGCCGAGCCGATCTCCCCAAAGTTCATCCTGCTGTGGGCCCTGCAGGTGCTCTCGGCCGAGCAGCGGATGTATGACTCCGGCTATCTCTACCGCGACCTGAAGCCGCAGAACCTGATTGTCGACGCCGACGGCAATGTCCACCTGATCGACTACGGCCTGTGCATCGAGGTCGCCCACCAGCAGGTCGGCGAGACGGGCACCGTGCACGGCTCCCCCCTGTACATGCCCCCGGAGCGCATCGTCGGCGTCGCCGAGGACATGTACAGCGAGATCTACAGCCTCGGCATGGTGATGTTTCACGCCCTGGTGCGCAAGACCTACTACACCGCCTCCGGAGTCTACGAACTGGCCAAGAAGCACGTCTCCAGCCTGCGCGTGGGCAGCGTCGAGACCCGCTTGCCGATCTCGGTCAGCCCGAAGATCGCCCGTGTCCTGGACCGCATGATCGCCCGCCTTCCCCAGGACCGCTACCAGACCTACAAGGAGGCCGGCCTGGCCATCCGCCAGATCTACAACGAACTCTGAGCCCGGCACACAAGGGAATCCCGCAGATGGACATCGACGGCCTCGGCCAGCCCCTCCGCCGATGGCATCGCATCGGGGTGGCCCTCTGCATCCTGGCCTTGGCGACCGGCCTGGCGGCGGCCTCCTTCCCCGCCTCCGGAACCGTCACGGCCGGACGCCTCAACGTGCGCCTGCATCCCGGCATCCGCCATGCGGCGGTCGCCCAGCTCCAGCGCGGCAACATCGTCGAAATCCTTTCCGAAAAGGACGACTGGTACGAGATTCCGTTGC
>CAZBDL010000440.1:0-3272 GCA_964490525.1 uncultured Victivallales bacterium
GCGCCATGGCGTGCCCTTCGAGCTGCATGTCTACCCGCGCGGGGCGCATGGCCTCGGGCTGGCCGCCGGCCATTCGCGGATGGCGTCCTGGCCCGACCTCGCCGCTGCCTGGCTTCGCGAGACCCTCGGCGCCTGAAGGAACGGAACCGCGCCGCCATCCTCGTCCGGGGAGGAGACCCGCCCGGAACGCCATCGGTCAGGTGACCCCGCGCATCACGCCTTGCGGGCCTTCGGCCTCGTGGCCCTGGCGGGGGCCGCGCCCGGACGGGAAAGGAGGCGCCGACGGGTCCGCACCAGCCAATCGGCCGATTTCGGGAAGTCGTCGAACCGGCGGATCTCCGTGAGGCTGTCCCGGTCGACGCCCAACGTCTGGAGCAGGGCATAGTCCTGAAGGCCTTCCGCAAACACCTCCCAGCGGATCGAGTCCAACGGCCCCTCCTTGCCGGGATACACCATGAAGCAGTCGCCGTAGGCCCAATTGGGCCACCTCTCCCCGTCCTGGACGGTAAAGGGGTCGATCATTTCCCGGGTCTGCGACCGATGCCAGTAATTGTATCCCCAGTGGAGGAATCCCTGGAAGGGCCAGCGATAGAAGAGCCAGCCGTTCATGCGGATCTTCGCCAGGGGCGTGTCCATCAGGCGCTGGACGAACGCCCCGCGCGGCCAGCAGCAGTAGTAGCACCAGCTCGGAATGCCCGCCGTCAGGAAGTCGAGGGCGGTGGAGACGGACGGCACCGGGATGTCGGTCAGCCCCGCCTTGGCGAATTCGATTTCGCTGAGGGCGTCCATCACGTCCATCCAGGGCGCCAGCTCGCGGAGCAGGCCGCGCGCCTGGCGGTAGTTCTCCCGGTGCTCCGGGCCGTGGGGCTCGTCGGAAAGATGGAAGAAGCTGCGGGCGAGAAGCTTCTCCGCCTTGAGGAAGGCCTGGAACTCCGGCAGGAACCGGGACAGGAAGCGGCGGTAGGTGGCCGACGTGGCCTCGGTGCCGGGATCCCACAGCAGCCGCTCGTCGACGCCCTGCCCGTGGTAGATGCGCAAGGCGTTCCGCGCCCCCCACTGCGTGAAGAGGTGCGACCATTCGAACGTGTCCATCCCCGAGGCCCGCGCCAGGGAGACATAGCGCTTGACGTCGCGCCAGTCGAAGCGGTACCCGTCCCGTCCTTCGCGCTCCACCCGAAGCAGTTGGGTCGGGCGCTTCACGCCGTCCAGGGGCGGCGTGAAGACGGGCACATAGGCCACGTCCTGCCCGTGGGCGGCCAGGTTGTCGAGGTACTTCGGGAGGATGCGCCAATAGGCGTCGTCGAACGCCGTGCAGCCATGGGCGTCGAGCAGCGCATCGTTGTAGAACCAGTTGGCGACGTGGAACCCGCGCCGCCGGGCAATGGCCACGTCATGCAAGTTCACGGTCACGGTCCCGGCCCGTCGCTCCCGTCCGTCGACGCCGAGGATGGCTGAGATCGCGTGCCGCCCGGGGCGGGCCCCGGGCCCCGGCCTCACGGAAAGCCAGAAGGCATGGGTCTCGTTGGCGGGCAGGGATATGGACGTTTCATCGAACAGCGGATCCGGCACGTATCCCGGGATCATCCCCGGTCCCTCCAGCTCCTCCCCGACGGTTCCGGTGTTGCGGTGCAGCATCGGCACATAACCGACGCGCCGGATCCGGACCGCCCAGCCATCGGGGGCCTGGGCATGAAGGGTTATCGCCACGGGCTCGTCCCGCCGCGGCGTCCCATCCAGGGGGACGTCGTTGCGCACGGCCACCTGAAAGCTGAAGTGTTCGTTCAGGGCCGCATCGATGGTCAAGGCGGAGCGCTTGCCGGACGGCGTCGCCGGATAATGTCGCACCAGCGAATGGCTCAGCCACACAGCGATGGACATGGTTGGTCTCCGGGTGAAGGGGGGGCAGGCAGGGTCGGCGAAGATAGCCCGGCCAGGGGCATAAATCAACGATCCACCTGGCGGCAACGAATGCCGGTCACCATGTTGCCTTGGCTATGAGCGGCCAGCCGCACCACCCGAAATGCCCTCGGCATCCCTGCCGCCATAGCTGCTTGAAGATGGTTGCCGGCCAATGCGCCTTGTCCGTGGAATTGACAGATGCGGCATTCCACAGGCGGAACCCGGGGACGGGGCTGGTCGCGTCCGGCGGCGAGGCGGTGTACTCGAACATGATCTCGACCTCCCCGGGGGACAGCCCCTCCAGCTCCAGCGCCAGCGGTGCCAGCGGCGGGAATATACCCCTCCCCGAGTCGTTGCGAAAATCGCGCCAGTCCGGCACCCCGTCGCCGTCGAGGTCGCCGCAGTTCACTTGCAGCAGCTTGCCGGGCCATTTTGCGAGATCCTGTGGTCGCTTGGGGTCTTCGACGTCGTCCTCGGCCTTGGAACGGAGGGGCGCTTCGAAGCCGTTGTTGTTGTCGGAGTCGATGTCGAGGTCGAGGCGGGCGACGGTAAAGCGGAGGGTGTCCCAATGGGTTTGGGCGGCGCACTGCTCGGCGTAGGAGGCGGCGGCGACCTCGTGGGAGTGGTAGTACTTGAGGGTGAGGTCGGCGGCGAGGGCGCGGCCCTCGATCCAGAGGTAGACGGGGCGGCCTTCGCCGAGGGGGCGGAGGGGATGGTCGTCGGGCGGATTGTCGAGGTCGAGGATGAGATGCCGCTTCTGCAGCACCTTGTAGCTGGGGAGCTGGTTGCCGTCGGCGTCCTGGGGCTGGTGGAAGATGCGGACGGGGTCGGTGGGACGGCCGCCGCCGCCGGGCGGAACGGGCGCGGGTGGCTCGAGATGGAGCCAACCGGTCTTGAGCATGGGGCGCAAAGGCTCAAGGACGACGGGGGAGAGGTCGTCGTCGACCTTGGGGCCGCGGAAGACAGTGTTGTCGTTGTCATGCTTGCCGAGGGCGCGGGCCTCGTCGTTGTCGTCGTTGAGAGGGATGACGAGCTTCTTGGGGTCGTTCTCGTCGGGATGATCCTCGGTGTCGAGGACCTCGGAGGGGACGGGGGGCTTGGGCGGGTCGTCATCGGTGGGGCGGAGGGGGCGGAAGGCGACGATGTTGACGACCGGCGAGTAGGCCTCGAGGACGACCGGCGACTGGCCCTCGGACTCGCTGTCCCAGGTGACCAGGCCGATGTCGCCGCGCCGCAGGTCGGCCTGGGCGATGGGCTTCGGGACGATGGCGATGCGCCAGGTGGCCTTGTCCACGGTGGGGCCATCGTGGGAGGCCTTGCGCTCGAAGACGGCGGGATCGGCGGCGGGCACGGGCACGGGTTCGGGGGCGAGG
>CAZBDL010000441.1:0-2394 GCA_964490525.1 uncultured Victivallales bacterium
GGTCCGGCAGGTCGGCATCCAGATACAGCGCCCGCCGGTATCCCCGCCCCGCCAAAATCCCAGCCATGCGCTCGCCCGCCAGTGCCGCATCCGTCGCCACCGCATCGAACGGCGGCGTCCCCGCCTGCGCCACCCCCACCAGCGGCACCCGCTGCCGCCGCACCGCCTCCAGGCACGCCGACGGCACCGGCAGGCCCGAGAGGAACAGCACCCCGCCCAGGTCCGACGACGTCCCGAACAGGCCGTCCCAGTCCTCGCCCCGCTCCCCCGCCTGCACCACCCGCATCCCCATCCCTGCCTCGCGCAGCGCCGGGCCAAGGCATTCCACCATCCGCGCAAAGCTCGCCGCATGCACCCCGGGCAGGACCACCAGCGCCGTCCGCCCCGTCACCGCCTGCCCGTCCGTCACCTGCCATCCCCGGCCGCTCCACGGCTTCGCCAGCCCCTCCGCGCTCAGCCCCTGCAGCGCCGCCCGCACCGTCCGCCGGCTCACCCCGAAATGCCGCATCAGCTCGTGCTCCCCCGGCAGGAAGCTGCCCGGCGCCAGCCGCCGGCTCGCGATCTCCGCCCGGAGACGCTCCCCGACCTGGCGATGCAACGGCTGGCGCGAGGCGATCATAAAGACCGTCCTGTATTTTATCTGTATTTTTCTTGTATCTTTCCTGTCCCTGTTATACAGGGCATCCATGCCCACGTCAAGGCCTTTCGGAAAAAAAATCCGCCGGGCGGCGCCGCCGCTTGCAACCCGGAAAACCCATGATAGAGTTACAAGTTAGTTTACAAGCCATCCCCAAGCCATCCCGAACGCAGGAGCCTCCCATGCCGATGAAGTACGTGGCGATCTTCCACGCCAACCTGAACTACGCGTTCCTGATCCCGGAGAACTACGAGCGGGTGATCCGCTCGTCGTACGAGGTGATCATCGACGGCTTCGCGAAGTTTCCGGAGGCGAAGTACGTCTTCGAGGCCTCGGGCTACACGATCGAGCAGATGGCGGCGCTGACGCCGGACGTGCTGGCGAAGTTGAAGGCGCAGATCGCCAGTGGGCAGTGCGAGTTCATGGGCGCGCCCTACTCGCACCCGATCATGGCCAACATCCCGGAGGAGGACGGCTACTGGTCGTGCGAGTTTGCCCAACGGGTGTTCGAGAAGCACCTGGGGCAGCGCGCCGAGTCCTTCTGGAACCCCGAGTGCACCTGGATGCAATATGTGCCGAAGGCCTTTCGCCGGGCGGGGGTGAAGTACCTGACCCTGGACTTCGAGTCGTACATGTGCAGCGCGGACAAGGACTACGCCTGGGTGGAGCGCAACCGGGCGCACGACATGAACTGGGGCGGCCACCTGCCGTGGTACGACCTCGACCCCGACTGCCCCTTCCTCCACCGGCCCTTCCGCGACATCGTCCCCGGGCTGAACGGCCTGTGCCGCAGCGACCGGCTGATCGGCAAGTACCTCAGCTACTTTCGCGGCAACACCACCATCCGGGAATACATCGAGAACATGAAGCGCTGGTCGGGAACGGAGGGCGAGGGCGCCACGGTCATCGTCGCCGACGACGCCGAGTACTGCGGCACCACCGGCTACTACTACATCAAGTACAGCGGCGACTACTCCAAGACCTTCATGAACGACCCGACCGCGCCGCCGAAGCTCGCGAAGATGATCGAGGAGGTCCTCAAGGTCGGCCCGATGGCCACCTTCAAGGAGGCCTGCGAGACGGTCGCCCCGGTCGACGAGCCGTTCTTCGTCGAGGACCGCTTCGCCTGGCACCGCACCTACGCCGACGCCTGGGGCAACACCCCCGAGGCGCGCCGCTGGGAGCCGGTCCTGATGCAGATGCGCGAGGATTACAAGACGAAGTTCCAGCCGATCGTCGAGAATCCGAAGCACCTGCCGAAGTACCGCGACCTGGTTGAGCGCTTCTGGCTGCACATGACCAACTCCGCCAACTCCGACGGCCGCTGGCCGCCGCCGCCACGCGTCACCTGCGCCTTCAACCGCGAGTGGGTCGAGGCCGAGATCCAGGCCACCCGGGGCGTCCTCGCCGAGCTGGCCAAAGCCACCGCCGGCATCCCCCTGCCCGAGGCCCCCGAGATCGAGGTTCCCGCCGGCGACGACTGGCGCTACGGCTACGCGTTCACCGACAAGGACCCCGCCGACATCCCGCACCTCAACAACTACGAGATCCAGCACGCCATCTACCACTACCACAAGATGATCGACAGCAAGGACCAGGGCAAGATCGCCGAGGGCAAGCGCATGCTGCGCCGGGTCTTCGACGAGGTAGACGCGCCCGAATTTGCGCGCGTCGGAGAAGCGCAATTGGTGAGCGTTGTCGAGCTGGAAGGTGAAATGCACCCAGCGGTCGGCCTCGTCCGTCGAGCTGTCGGGCGT
>CAZBDL010000441.1:2404-3251 GCA_964490525.1 uncultured Victivallales bacterium
CCGCCCCGGCTCCATTCAAGACTAGGCAAAACCGCCCCCCAGGACCAGGAGGAGACCATGCCTGCCCTTGCCCCCCGTCCGGGCCCGGCCCTCGCCGCCGCCGCCCTGCTCACCGTCCTGTTTCAGGCCTCCTGCCGCTCGCCCGGCCTCGGCGATCCCCTCCCCTACCGCCTCGACCGCCCCGAGCAGGTCGTCATCGGCGGTGGCCAGTGGACCGGGCCGGAAGACTGCTCCGGCCAGGCCGGGATCGCCTGGACCGAGCAGGCCCTCATCGTCACGGTCGAGGTCCGCGACGACACGCTCGTCGGCAGCACCGGCGACCCCTGGGAAGGCGACAGCATCGAGATCTACCTCGACCTCCGGCCCGAGGTGGAACGGGACGGCGCCTACGCGCCCGGCGTCCTGCAGGCGGTCGTGGTCCCGGGACTCGCCGCCGACGGCCAACCAACCATCTCCTTCCATGCCGGCGAAGGCGCGAACTACGACCCGGACGTGCGCGACGTCGACCTGGCCTCGGTGCCGACCGCCGACGGCTATCGCGTCACGGTCGCCTTCCCGCTGGCGGAACTGACGCGCGCCCACCTGCGGCCGGGACCGACGCTCGCCTTCGACCTCGGCATCAACGACGCCGACAAGGCCGGTCGCGAGTCCCAGCTGATGCTCTTCGGCACCGCCGACAACTGGACCTCCACCCTCGGCTTCCAGAGCCTCACCCCATGACCACCATCCGCCTCCGCCAAGGCCAGACCGTGCTGTTCGACGGCGACAGCGGCACGGCGTTGCGCCGCTGGCCCTGCCTGGACACCTGGCCGTTCCTGCGCCTGAGCGGCAACGACCGTTCCTGGGC
>CAZBDL010000442.1:0-3246 GCA_964490525.1 uncultured Victivallales bacterium
AAGAAGGCTCATAACCTAGAACAGGAGTCAGGAGCTGTTAGACGGTGCACGCAGCCGCCCTCTTCAGCCACCCTCGCACCGTCGGCTTCCAGATGTGGGGCTTCTGGGCAGGTGCCCACTGGCGTCCGCGCGCCGCCATGTTCGCCCACGACTGGCGCGAGAAGCCCATGGCCCAGGCCTACCGCGACCTCGTCCTCCGGCAGTGGTGGACCGACCTCGCCGGCACCACCGGCCCCGACGGCATCTTCGCCGGACGCGGCTTCCTCGGCGACCACGAGGCCAGCGTCGACGGCGCCGACCCCGTTCCCTTTACCATCGCCCCCGGCCGGAACCACGCCGAAATCCGCCTCCCCTGACCCAAGCCCCCGTCTCGCCCGCGCGCCCCACGCGGCTCCCTCGTTGGCGTTGGCCACCTTGAAATTTATCGCGTGATAGCGTATTGGTGTCGGCGTATCCCTTTCCTTTCCCCTTTCCGGAAGGATCGCCAGGATGAGCCCTGCGAGGATGTCGGCCGCGCCGGTTCGGGCCGGGAGACTGGCCAGCGCCTTGCTTGCGCTGGGGACGACGCTTGCGGCGGCCAACTACCATGTCTCGCCGGACGGCGACGATGCGCATGCCGGGACCTTGGCGGCACCGCTGGCAACGATCCAGCGGGCAGCGACGCTAGCGGTGGCGGGCGACACCGTCCACATCCATGCCGGGATCTACCGGGAGACGGTGGTCCCGGCGAATTCGGGGACCGAGATCGCCCCGATCGTCTTCCAGGCCTATGACGACGGCGGGGGCGCGGCGGCGGTCATGGTCAGCGCACTGGACGTGCTGACGCCGGGCGAGGGCGGGGCGGGGCAGTGGCAGGCGCATGCGGGAAGCATCCACAAGATTCAGCTCGACGCTACGTTCGGCAATAGCTTCGTGGTCGGGGGGATGGCCATGCCAGGGCGCGACCAGGTGTTCGTTGACGGGGAGATGATGGCCGAGGCGCGCTGGCCGAACGCGCCGGACGCGATCGCCTTCAACTACCGTGACGCGGCAGTGGCCGATGGCGGCTCGCTCGACCCGGGCTCGAAGGGGGCCCAGTCGCCCTATTCCGGGACGAACTTCTACACGGGGACCTATGTCGATGCCGCCCTGCCCAAGGGCGCGTGGGCAGGGGCCCACATCGACCTGCAGCCAGGGCACGGGTGGTGGCCGAAGACGGGGGTGGTGACCGGCTTCAGCAACGCCGCCAAGCGGCTGACCTTCCGCTACCGCTATGCCGACACCTGGAACCCGGAATACGACGCCCCGGCGGCGGGCGATCCATACTACCTCTGGGGACGGCTGGCCGCGCTGGACCGTCCGGGCGAGGCGTTCTTCGACGTGCAGGGGCTCGACGGCCCTCCCTTCACCCTCTACCTCTGGGTTCCGGAAGGCGACTCGCCGTCCAACCATGTCGTGGAGATGAAGCGGCGCGACGTCGGCTTCCAGCTTGCCGACCGGGCGCACATCGCCATCCGGGGCCTCCGCTTCCGGGCGGCCCGGATCGCCACCAACGGCAATTCGGTGGGCCTCGACCTCGACCGCCTTGCCGTGGACTATGCCGCCTACAACCTGAACCTGCTGGTCGGGGGCAGCCAGCCGCCGGCCGTCGACCTGCAAGGCCAGGGCCACCGCCTCGCCAACAGCCTGGTCGCAGAGACCATGAACAAGGCCATCAATGCGGCCGGCACGGACATCGAGGTCGTCAACTGCGTCACCCACAGCAGCAAGAGCCATGGCATCAGCACGGACGGGGCCGAGCGCATCACCGTCGCCGACAACACGGTCGTCAAGACCGGATCGATCTCCATCGCCATCTCCGGCAAGCAAAGCCGGTTCCTGCGCAACCACTGCTACCTGGCCGGGCTGCACTCGACCGACTTGGCGATGATGAACACCTGGAACAGCGGCCATGCCGGGGGGACGGAGGTCGCCTACAACCTGGTGCACGACAACCGGGCGCGGCGCGACGCCGCCAAGAAGTGGTGGGGCGGACAGGGCATCCGGCTCGATTCCGGGGAGGCGCCGATCGGCTGCAGCGGCTTCGTCATCCACCACAATGTCGTGTGGAACACAACCTCCGACTCGAGCATCACCGCCTGGGGCCTGTCCGCCGCGCAGCGCGAGGCCCTCGGCTGCGGCGACGACAGCGCCATCCACATCTATGCGAACACGGTCGACAACAGCTTGGTGCTGGGGGGATCGGGGACGGCCGACGGGCACCGGCTGCACAACAACATCGCCACGCACCTGAACACCTCGGGCATCGCGGGCGCGGAAATTGCCGACAACCTATTTATTGCCAATGAGATCGTCGCCAACCTTTCCGGCGACCCCGGCTGGCTCAATGCGGCGCACCGCAACTACCGGCTGGCGGCAGGCTCCCAGGCAATCGACGCCGGGCGCGAGCTGCCGCCCTACACCGACAGCCATGCGGGCCTGGCCCCCGATCTGGGCGCCTACGAGACCGGGCCCGCGCCCTGGCAGGCCGGGGCCTTCATCCTGCCGGAGGACCTCGCCGACCTGCGCACCGAGGAGGCGACCCGGCTGGACGGCAGCAGCGTCTTCCGCGTTGTCGGCCTGCCCTTCGGCCGCCGCCTGCCCGACGCCTTCGCGCTGCGGATCGGCGACCGGACCAGCACCGGCTTCCACATGGAATACGACTTCTCGGACGACACGATGGCGGCGGCCGGGGTCTTCACGGTCGACGTCTCCGGGCTCTCCGGCCACCAGTCCGTGGCCTACACCTACGACGGGGTCGACTTTGTCCCCGACCCAGCCGGCCTCGACCTGGCCGCATTTGCCAGCGCTGACGATCTGACTCCCCGCTGGGGAACGGGGGGAACGGTCTGCACCTGGCTGGGCTCGCGCCTCTTCGGCCACCCGGCGTTTCTCTACCGGATCGAGCTGGCGGGGCTGCGCCCCGACGAGTTGAGCGAGATGCCGGTGCCGGTGGTCATCGACACGGCGGCCCTGGTGGCGGCGGGCAGGCTGCGACCCGACGGTGCCGACCTGCGCTTCTACGACGATGCCATGAACCTCCTGGACCATCATGTCGAATCCGGCATGAATTCCGCCTCCACGCTCGTCTGGCTGCGGCGCAACGACGACGGCTCCGGCGGCAATCTCTTCCGGCTGGACGATGCCGAGCCAGTCTTCTACCTGTCCTGCGGCCGCCCCGAACTGTCCTCGCAGGACAATCCCGCCATCCTTGCCGCGGCCTATCCG
>CAZBDL010000443.1:0-3235 GCA_964490525.1 uncultured Victivallales bacterium
TCGCAGGTTCGATTCCTGCCCGGGACGCCATTCAATCTAGCCTCATTTTCCCGCCCCTCTTCACTGTCCCGCAGAGGGGCGCACTATGGCGGCTTCGGCGCATGGATTGACCGCAGATTGGCATCCACCACGGTCCGCGTCTGTCACTTGTGGACGCGGAGGTCAGCGGCTTGCGGCGGGTGCGGCTAGAAATGACGCCAAGCTCGTCGAGGCGATGGGCCAAGCACGAAAACAGCCCGGAGATCAAGTGGTGGCGGCTCTCGGATTCGAACCGAGGACCTGCGGATTATGATTCCGACGCTCTAACCAGCTGAGCTAAGCCGCCATTCGACCACGACCGCCATGCGGCGGGCGGCGGGTAACATAGCCGACCTGGCGCAACATGCAAGCATGGTGACAATCCTCGGGGCGGGTGTATGGTACGGGCCACACATAGGGAAAAACGGGCATGAGCATCGTCGCGGAACTGTTCCTGGCCTGGCGCTACCTGCGCCCGAAGCGCAACGCGGTCTCGGTCATCACCTGCATCTCCCTTGCCGGGGTCACCCTCGGCGTCGCCGTGCTCATCGTCGTCATCGCCGTCATGACCGGGTTCACCGATGAGTTTAAGGCCAAGCTCCTCGAGACCACCGCCCACCTCCAGGTCTACGACCTCGAGCGCGGCTACATCGAGCGCCCCGAGGCCGTGACCGCCGCCGCCGCCGCCATCGGTGCCCAGGCCGCCCCAGTCGTCCAGCAGTCCGCCCTGATCCAACATGGCGGACGCTTCGTCCCGAAGACCATCATCGGCATCTATCCGGACCAGGACACCGCGGGCGTCGACGTGGCCGGGGCGGTCGTCTACGGCAGCTTCTCCCTTGAGTCCGGCGAGGTCATGGTCAGCGACCTCGTCGCCGGCGAACTCGGCGTCGGCATCGGCGACAAGCTGGTCATCCATGCCCCCGCCAAGCTGGCGCGCATGGTCAATGTCGGCCGCGACGGGCGCGTCGAGATGAGCGAGTTCTCCCGCGTCTACCTCCCCGGGGAGTACCGCATCTCCGGCATCTTCTCCTTCGGCAAATACGACTTCGACCGCACCATGGTCTTCCTCAACCTCGAGGACGCCGACGACCTCTTCGGGCTGCCCTTGGGGGCGGCCAATGCCGTCTACGTGCGCATCGCCGACCCCTTCCAGCCCGGCCCCGCCCAGCGCGCCCTCCGCCAGGCCCTCCCCGGCATGCAGGTCTACACCTGGCAGGAGCTGAACAGCAAGTTCCTCGGCGTCCTCGCCGTCGAGAAAAACATGCAGTTCTTCCTGCTCATCTTCATCGTCCTCGTCGCCGCCTTCAGCATCGCCAACACCCTGATCACCGTGGTCGTCCAGAAGACCCGCGAAATCGGCCTCCTCAAGGCCCTCGGCGCCACCGGCGGCACCGTCATGCGCATCTTCCTCCTCCAGGGATTCCTCGTCGGCCTTCTCGGCACCGGCTGCGGCATGACCCTCGGCCTCCTCGTCATCCGCCACCGCAACGCCATCCTTGGGTTCCTGCGCTGGGTGACCGGGCAGGAGGTCTTCCCCGCCGAGTTCTACTTCTTCAGCCAGCTCCCCGCCGCCATCCATTCCTTCGATCTGCTTTGGATCGCCGTCGTCTCCATGGCCCTCTGCACCTGCGGCGGACTCCTCCCCGCCTGGCGTGCCGCCAGCCTCGACCCCGCCCGCGCCCTCCGCTACGAATGACCATCCCCGCGACCTGAATCCTTCATTCCCTTCTGCCCTCCATCCCCTCGGATTCGCACCGGTGGCAGCGAGGATCTCGCGGGCTGTGACCGGTTCTCGGGGCTATTTGCCGACCTGTTGCCAGTCGGGGATCCGGGTGGCATAGTACGGGCTTGTGACATCTTGAACCCTGAGCCCCAGAGCAGTTGCCCATGGAGACCCCGTTTCTGCAGGCCGAAGGCATCCACAAGAGCTATCAGTTGGGGCGGCGCCGGATCGACGTGCTGATCGACGCGAGGCTGTCGTTGGCGCGCGGGGAGTGGCTGGCGATCATCGGGGCTTCGGGAAGCGGCAAGACGACCTTCCTGAACATTCTCGGGACGCTGGAGCATCCGGATGCGGGACGGGTGGTGTGCGATGGGGCCACGTACGGGGAGCTGTCGGCGGCGCGGGCGGCGGCGTTCCGACGGCAGCGGGTGGGGTTCGTCTTCCAGTCGTACCAGATGATGCCGGAGCTGTCGGTGCTGGAGAACGTGCGGCTGCCGGCGATGCTGGCGGGAGCGGTCGGGAGTGCAGCGGCGAGACGGGCGCGGGAGCTGCTGGGGCGGGTCGGGCTGGGGCATCGCCTGGACCACAAGCCGCTAGAGCTGTCCGGCGGGGAGCAGCAGCGGGCGGCGATCGCGCGGGCGCTGATGAACGATCCGGACCTGATCCTGGCGGACGAGCCAACGGGCAACCTCGACTCGGCGACGGGGGGCGAGATCCTTGACATCTTCGGGGAGCTGCATGATAGTGAGTCGCGACGGACGATCGTGATGGTGACGCACGACGCGCAAGTGGCCGCCCGGGCTGACCGGCGGATCCGCATGGTGGACGGGCGGACGGAGACGGTGGACGGTCGGGGGCCGGCGGGCGAGGAAGGCGGAGAAGGCAGGCCATGATCTGTGAACTGTGCCATGAGCGCCAGGCGACGATCCACATCCAAGAGATTGTCGGCAGCGAGAAGAAGACGCTGCACATCTGCTCGCACTGCGCGGCGGAGAAGAAGATCGACGACTCGGCGCTGAACGGGTTCAACCTGGCGGAGATCCTCTACAACCTCTCCGCGCAGATGATGCAGGCCGCGCCGAAGGGGCAGGCGGCCGGGGCGGGGGGGGGCAAAGGCAAGGCGGCGGCGGACACCCCGACGCTGGTGTGCGCGGCGTGTGGCTGGGACAGCCACCGCTTCCGTGAGACGGGGCGGCTGGGCTGCGGGGCGTGCTACGCGGTGTATCGGGAACTGCTGGGCAAGGCGCTGAAGAGCATGCACCGGGGGACCTTCCATTTGGGCAAGCATCCGGAGTCGCAGCAGGGGACGGGGGGCGGGCGGTTGCTGGCGGAGACGATGCGGCTGCAGAAGGAATTGGAGGAGTGCGTGTTGCGCGAGGAGTACGAGCGGGCGGCGGAGCTGCGCGACCAGATCAATGCGCTGCGCGAGCGGGCGAAGGGCGAGCGGGGCGAGGCGGCGCCATGAAGCAGGACAAGCTCATCGACCGGTTG
>CAZBDL010000444.1:0-3231 GCA_964490525.1 uncultured Victivallales bacterium
ACCTTGCGGATCACCGCTTCGTAGAACCCCTTCTCGGGGTGGGCGATGTGCTGCTTCAGATAGTGCAGCTTGAGGCGGTCCGTGGCCGCGTAGTAGGCCTCGTCGGTGCCCCGCTCGCGATCCGACACCGCTTCCGCCAGGGCCGCGCATTCCGCCTGTTCGCGGCGCCGCACCGGCCGTGCCGCGCCCGCCTGGTCGGCCGCCCAGAGCTGCTGATGGACAATCAGGTCCGGGTAGCGCCGGATCGGGCTGGTGAAGTGACTGTATACCCCTTTGCCGAGGCCGAAGTGCAGGGCGTTCTTGGCCAGGTAGTGCGCCCGCGGCAGGGCCCGCAGGAAGGCGTCGACGATCACCGGCTTGCGCTGGTCGTCCGGCAGGCCCCGCAGGAAGGCGTTGCAGGCCGACCGGCTGGAAAGGTCGCCTGGAGTCATGCCGAAGGTCTCCTCCAGGAAGACGGACAGCTCGAGGAGCTTCTCCGGACTGGGCTCGGGATGGACGCGGAAGAGACCCGGAATGTGCCGGGCGATCAGTTCGCGGGCCACCTCGACGTTGGCGGCGAGCATGCATTCCTCGACCAACTGGTCCGCCTCGCGCTGAGCCCGGCGCTGGATGGCGCGCACGCTTTCCGAGCCATCCTCCATGATCACGCGGATCTCCTCGGTCGCCAGCTCGAGGAAGTCCTCCTCCTGGCGGCGCCACGCGCGCATTGTGCGGGTCAAGGCCGTCAGCGCCCCGACCATCTTGGCCAATGGCACCGGCCAGTGCTGCGGCGGCTTGCCGTCAATGGCCTGCTGGACCTCATCGAAGCTCAGGCGCGCGGCCAGCCGGACGCGGGCCCGGCACCGGCGGGCGTGCAGGACGCGCCCGGTGGCGCGTTCGACCGTGATCAGCACGGTATGGCTCAGGCTCTCTCCCTCCGGGCTCAGGCTGATCCGCCGCGTCAGCCCCGGCGGCAGCATCGGCAATGTCCGGCCTGGAAGATAGGCCGTGAATCCGCGCGTCGCCGCCGCCGCATCCAGTGCCGCATCCGGGGCCACCCAGGCCGCCACATCCGCGATGTGCACGCCCAGCACAACCTCTGACTTGCGTTCCCCCGGCGACAGCGAGATCGCATCGTCATAGTCCTTGGCGTCGACCGGGTCGATCGACACCGGAGAGAGGCCGGTCAGGTCCTCGCGCGCGCATTCCATCGGCTGCAGGGCGAGGGCGGCGGCATCCTCCTTGGCCGAATACGGCGCCGACAGCCCATACTCGCGAATCACGGCATCGAGGTCCGCGGCGATCGTCCCCCCACGCCCGATGCGCTGGGCCACCCGCCCGCGCGGCGCCCAGCCTTGCTGCGGCGTCCCCGGCGTCAGCTCAAGCTCCACCCAGTCGCCGCGCTTCGCTTCCCCAAGCGATCCTTCGACGGCGATGTCCTCCGGCAGGCGCCGGTTCAATGGCCGCACCTTGCGCCCCGCAATCAGCTCGCCGACGATGCTCGTGCGGCGACGCTCCAGCACCTTGTCCACCGACGCCGCCAACCCCTTGTCCCGACCAGGCTCGCGCGGCGGCAGGGGCTTGACCCGGACCAGGTCCCCGTCCAGCGCATCGCCCAGGAACTTCCCCGGAATGAAGATCTCCGGCCCGCCCTCCTCGGGCGTCACAAAACCGCAGCCTGCCGCCGCCACGACCAGGCGACCGACGATGAACTTTGCCACCGACGTCGCCGCCGGCCTTTTCCCGCCTGACCTGCCGCCGCCCCGGCCTCCTCTCGAAGCCTTGCCGCCGGATTTGCCCTTGCGCACCATCAGATGCCTCCACGTGGTTATCCGACGACGATACCTCCCCCGCCCCGGGTTTTCAATGTCCGGGAGCCGCCCCCGTTGCAATCCAGTCCCGGAAACGTATCTTTACGCCGCAATGCCGATCGAGCATGGAAAAGGAGGCGGGGATGCCCGAGGAAAGTCCGAAAAAACTGACTGTGAAACACTTCCGCCGACGCAAGGAGCGGGGGGAGAGGATCGTCGCCCTCTCGGTCTACGATGCGCCCACGGCGCGCCTCGCCGCGGCCTGTGGCATCGAGCTCCTCCTCGTCGGCGACTCCCTCGGCATGGCCGTCCTCGGCTACGGGAACACCATCCCCGTCACCATCGCCCAGAGCCTCCACCATTGCGCTGCCGTGGTGCGTGGCGCCAGCCCCGCCTTCGTCGTCGGCGACATGCCCTTCATGACCTATCAGCCCTCTGCCGAGACCGCCATGCGCAATGCCGCCCGCTACCTCCAGGAGGCCGGCGCCGATGGCGTCAAGCTTGAGGGGGGACGCCATCTCGCCCCGACCGTCGAGCGCTTGGTCCGTGCCGGCGTGCCGGTCATGGGCCACATCGGCCTGCTGCCGCAGAATGTCCTCACCACTGGAGGATACCGGTTGGCTGGCAAGACCGTCGACGAGGCCGCACGCCTGCGGGATGACGCCGTGGCGCTGGCCGATGCCGGTGCCTTCTGCCTGGTCCTCGAGGGCATCCCTGCGGATGTCGCAAAAACTCTCACCGAGGCGGTCCCGATCCCCACCATCGGCATCGGTGCCGGTGTCCATTGCGACGGCCAGATCCAGGTGGTCAACGACCTCCTCGGGCTCTTCTCCGACTTCGTTCCGAAGCATGCCAAGCGCTATGCCGACCTCGACCGCATCTGCCGCGACGCCTTCGCCGAATACGTCGCCGAAGTTCGCCAAGGATCCTTCCCTGGCCCCGCACACAGCTCCTAGCCCCCGGTTCGTCGGCGAGGCTTGACCGGGCGGCCTTGGGCGATTGCGGCGAGGGTGCCGGGGGGGGCGATGCCACAGGAGGCGCAAATGGCCAAGGAAAGCGAGCGTGGCGAACCCGTTGAGGCGGTATGGGCGAAGCCGTCGGTGCGCGTGCGCATTCGGCGCGGCGGGCCGCCCGGGGCGGGAGGGTATGTTCTGTACTGGATGCAGGCCGCGCAACGGGCGGAGGACAATGCCGCGCTTGACCATGCCGTGCAGATGGCAAATGCCGCCGGGGTGCCGCTGCTGGTCGCGTTTGCCTTGGCGCCAGTCTATCCTGGCGCGAACCTGCGGCACGATCATTTCATGTTGCATGGACTGCGCCCGGTCGCCGATGCGCTGCGTCGACGCGGGATTGGTTTTGTCCTGCGTCGCGGCGATCCGCCGGAGGTGATGGCGGAGCTGTCGCGAGAGGCGGTCGCGGTCGCGATCGACAGCGGGTGCAC
>CAZBDL010000445.1:0-3225 GCA_964490525.1 uncultured Victivallales bacterium
CTGGCCGGATCATGCGACTTGCCCCAGGCGATGTTGTTGAACAGGTGGTTCTTGAAGGCGCCGTCCAGGTAGTAGGCGAAGCCGAACCGGGCGCTCCCCGGCTTGTCGGGGCGGAAGGCCCAGTGCCAGTAGCCGCCGGGGTTGCCCGAGACGTTGCAGTAGACGTAGGCCGGGCCGCCCTGCCAGGTCTCGATGCCGCCCCAGTCGTTGGTGTTGAGCAGCGGATCGACGACCTGGTTGTGGTGGATCAGCAGACGGCAGAAGGGGGCCTCGCGCAACTCCCCCGAACCCTTGCCGCCGAAGATGAACAGGCCCGCCCCGTAGCAGCGGTCGAGGATGTTGCCGGCGACCTCGGCAGTCTCCGGAAAGGACACCGTCACGGCATGGCCGTGCTCGCTGCGCACTGGCCGCATCCCTATCATGTGCAGTCGATTGCGCATGACCTTTACGTCGCCCAAGGTGCCGATCGGCGGATCGGCCTTGCCCCAGCGGATGCCGTTTTCGAGGTCGATCGCGCCATGGTCGGTGAAGGTGATGTCGCAGTCGCGCACCACGACCGCCGCGATCCGATCCTCGTCGCCGACGGCCTTGACGCGCACCGCGCGGTTGACGTGCGCGAAGCGGCAGTTCGCCACCTCGATGCGCACGGCGGAGCCGAGCAGGCGGATGCAGGCCCCGGCGACCTCTGGATGGACGAAGGCGCGGTCGGGCAAGTGCCAGACGTTGGTGAAGCGGAAGGCGAGGCCGGCGATGCGGACGTCGGCGGCGCCGGAGGCCAGTTCGACGAGTGTCGTCTCCCGCCCGATCTCGATTCGGGCGGCGTTCGGGTCAACATCCCCAGGGAGGCGCAAGAAGAGCCGTCCGCGGTCCTTGCCGGACGGCTCGAAATACCATTCGCCGGGTTCGTCGAGGAACTGTGGCAGGTTCTCCAGGTAGTAGCGGTTGTTGCGGATGACCTGGCCGCTGTCGCCGTACCAGACGCCTTGGAAGCCGATGTGCCCGAGGACCGGGTCGTGAAATTCGATCTCCGAAGGGAAGGGCGTGCCCATGACGATGCCCCATTCGCTCCAGACGATCCCCCCGGCCAGGCTCTCCGATGCCGCCGCCGGGGCCGGGGAGAGATAGTCGTCGCCCCCCGTCGCGGTCGCCAGGTGGCGTTTGTCGATGCCCAGGTGGATCTTCTTGCCGCCCTTGCCGATGGTCTTGTGTCCGCCGTCACGCCACCAGTCCGGATTGTCCCAGGTCCACCATTCGCTCTTGATGTCGTCCGGATTCGAGACTTGCCAGTTTGGCGTCCTGGCGAGGGACAGGCGGACGGCCGAGCCGTCGTCCTTGGCCAGCCACAGGCAGCGGGGCGTCCAGCCGACGATCTCCTGGTGCCAGACCTTCTCCGGTTCCGGAATGCGTGGTGCGAGCTTCGCATCGGCGCGCTGCCAGGCGCCAGGGGCGGGGACGGATCCGGTGATGACCGCCTCGCCGTCGCCCCAGGCCGGGTCGCGGGTCAGCAGGACGGGCCGCGGGGCGGCTTCGCGTGGCATGCGCAGGACGCCGCGGTAGGCCACGCCGCCCCGAAAGAGATAGGTGTCGGCGGGGGGTGCCGCCTTGGCCTGGCCGCTGGCCGCCGGATCCCAGGGATGGTGCCGCCAGGGCGCTTCGCGGGTGCCGGGGTTGGCGTCGTCGCCATCCACGAAGTCGATGTGCCGGACCGTGCCGACGGGGGCATAGGCGAATGGGGTCGGCGCCCATTCCAGCCGGCCCTCTGGCAGGACCTTGGCCTGTGGCGTCTCCCAGGAATAGCGCGGCGCGCCGCGCTCACCCGCCAGGCAGCCGGACAAGGCCGTCGTCAGCAGCAGGACGGCGGCGATCATGGCCTGACGGCAGGTGCTTGACGTGCTTCGGCAAGCGGTAGGCATGGCGGCTCCTCGTTTTGAATGATGGCCCTGATGGCACCGGATAGTGTAGCATCCCCGGTGCCGGATGGAAAGTCAGCCCGGAATGAGCATCGTCCTGGTGACATCAAGGCCGTCGTCACGTATGGCGATTTCGCCGAAATCGCCTTGGGGTAATGGCAGGATGGGCGCCGGGCGCCGGACGCCGTCGCGGGCCGTGCCGGCTTCTGCGAAACCGGCATGCCTGTGCCAAGTTTCGGTCGGAAGGCCTTGCGGCCTGCGGCATGGCGACTATCTTGTGGGCCATCCTCGTGAAGGATAAGCTCCAGGAAAGGCGCGCCATGATCGATGCCCTGACCAAGCGGTTGGCCGCTGGTGAGATGACGCGGATTGTCGCTTTCGGCTCCTCGAACACAGAGCGGTTCATGCCCTGGCTGAACTGGTTCGACTGGCTCGACCTGGCGATCCGCAGCCGTTACGGCAAGAACCACTTGGCGATCAATGCCGGGATCGGCGGGGATACGACGCGAGGCCTGCTGGCGCGCTTCGACCGCTTCGTCGCGGCGTGCCAGCCGCAAGCGGTGATCGTGACGATCGGCGGCAACGACAGCGCTTCGTGCCACGGCATTTCGGAAACGGAGTTCGCCGGCAACCTGCGCCGCGTGCTGGCGCGGATCGCCGCCTTGCCGCCGCCGTGCCTGCCGATCCTGCAGACCTATTACAGCGCCGACCTCGACATCCTGGCCGCGAACGAGGGCCCGGAGCGCGCGGAGCGCTTCACCGCCTTCATGCAGGCGGTCCGCGATGTCGCCGCCGCCGAGGGCTGCGCCCTGGTCGACCACCTGGCGGCTTGGGAAGTCCTGCGCACCAACGACCTGAACCTCTACCGCTCGCTCATGACCGATGCCATGCACCTGAATGCCGCTGGCAACATGGTCATGGGCGTGGTGGCTGCCCGCCACATCGGCATCGACGTGTTTCCCCCGGAGTTGCCCATCCCGGCCGACGTCGCCGCCGCGCTGGCGGTCATGGATCGCGGCGCCTGAGGACAAGGGCGCAAGATGCCAAGCGTCTTGCCAATCGTCTCATGATCATCGTGAGACAATTGGTAATTCCAACGGGAAGATCAGGCCTTGTGCAGGCGGACCTTGTAGGCGGCGAAATGTGTGTTGGCCGTGACCAGCACCATGTTTTCGAGCTGGGCCTGGGCAATCAGCATATGATCGAACGGGTCTTGATGATGCTGCGGCAACGTCCCCGCCCGGAGGGCATGCGCCATGGAAACGGGAAGGATCTGGATGGCGTCGCGGGCCAGTTCAACCGGCAGCAAGTCTTC
>CAZBDL010000446.1:0-3214 GCA_964490525.1 uncultured Victivallales bacterium
GCCAGCCCCGGCGACGCCCTCTCCGGGACGGCCGACGGCGGCTTCAAGTACATGCTGTTCAACAAGAAGGACGACGACAAGTTCGCCTATCTGCGGGCGGCCGCCGGCACCAGCAACTTCAAGATCCTCTCCAGCCCGCAGCTCGCCGCGGTCAGCGGCACCGCCGCCTCGATCGACGTCGGCGAGGAGATCCCGACGGTGACGCGGACGATCTCCGACGGCACGGCCGGGGCGATCTCCACCAGCAACGAGGTCCAGTACCGCAAGACCGGCATCCTCCTCAAGATCACCCCGCAGGTCACCAAGGGCGGCCTGATCACCATGGAGATCAGCCAGGAGGTTTCGCAGCGCGGCGAGGACGTCGCGGCCGGCGGCTCGACCTATCCGAGCTTCATCGACCGGCAGATGGTCACCTCCCTCTCGGTGCGCGACGGCGGCACGATCATTGT
The DNA here is from genome assembly GCA_964490525.1 of uncultured Victivallales bacterium. Taxonomy (GTDB): domain Bacteria; phylum Verrucomicrobiota; class Lentisphaeria; order Victivallales; family CAZBDL01; genus CAZBDL01. Next base: position 450 of record CAZBDL010000446.1, read on the forward strand.
CGGCGGCATCATCCAGGAGCGCGAGCGCCAGTCCCTGCGCACCCTGCCGCTGATCGCGAAGATTCCGATGCTGGCCACCTTGTTCGGGATGAATGAGATGGACAAGGACCGCACCGAGCTGCTGATCATCATCACAGCCAACGTGATCTCCGAGGAGAGCGAGCTCGAGACCATGGTCAAGCGGTACCGCGAATCGGTCGCCGCGCTCAAGGACTTCAAGGAGAAGAATGTCAGCGACGACGAATGATCCCCTGACCGCCGATTGGCGCGGGCGCCTGACCGGCGAGCTGGCGGCCCTCTTCCCGCCGTATGCGGAAAAACTGGCGGAAGCGGCAAGCCGCCGGGCGCTCGACGCGGACCTCTGCGGCCATGGCCTGGTCACCGAGGCGGACCTGACCGCCGCGTATCACCGGGTCACCGGCATTCCCTTGGCCGAGGACGAGGAGTTCCAGGTGGTGGACCGGATCCCGGGAATTCCGGCGGACTTCCTGCTCCAGCACCTCTGCCTGCCCTGGCGCCACGAGGAGGAGGGCGTCCTCGACGTGATCCTCGCCGATCCCTATGGCATCGAGACCCTGCCCTACCTGTTCCGCCGGTTGCACGGTTGCCGGACCCGCTTCTTCCTGGCCCGCCGCAGCCATGTCGAGCGGGCCATCCATGCCGCCTACGTCAACGAGCCGGCCAACGGCGAGGACGGCCTGCGCCTCGGCCTGGGGGAGGGCGACAGCGAGGAGGCCCTGCGCACCCTGGCCAGCGAGGCGAAGATCGTCCGCCTGGTCAACGAGATGTTCTCGCGGGCCGTGGAGATGGACGCCAGCGACATCCACGTCGAGCCGGGCGAGCGCTCGCTGGCGATCCGCTTCCGGGTGGACGGCAAGCTGCAGGAGGCGATGAGCCCGCCGCTGGGCGACTATCCGGCGATCGCCTCGCGCATCAAGCTGGTCGGCGGGCTGAACATCGCGGAGCGGCGGCTGCCGCAGGACGGGCGCACCGACCTGCAGATCGGGCGGGGCAGCCTGGACGTGCGCATCAGCACCGTCCCGACCATGCATGGCGAGAGCATCGTGCTGCGCATCTTGCGCAAGGACGCGGTCGAGTTCGACCTCACCCACCTGGGCCTGAACGCGTCGATGCGCCGCGACTTCGAGCGCCTCATCCAGCTGCCGCACGGCATGATCCTGGTCGTCGGGCCCACCGGCAGTGGCAAGAGCACCACCCTCTACAGCGTCATCAACCATATCGACCACCGCGAGCGCAAGGTCATCACCATCGAGGATCCCGTCGAGTACCAGACCGAGGGCATCCAGCAGATCCAGGTCAACGCCAAGATCGGGCTGGACTTCGCCAGCGGCCTGCGCCATATCGTCCGTCAGGATCCCGACGTCATCCTGGTCGGCGAGATCCGCGACCGCGAGACCGCCGAGATCGCCATCCACGCCGCCCTCACCGGGCACCTGGTCTTCAGCACCCTCCACACCAACGACGCCCCCGGTGCCGTCAGCCGCCTCCTTGACATGGGCATCGAAAGCTTCCTCGTCTCCTCCGCCCTTTCCGGCGTCCTCTCCCAGCGCCTCGTCCGCCGCCTCTGCAAGACCTGCCACGGCAAGGGCACGGTGGATGGCGACCGCAAGTGCAAGACCTGCGCCGGGCGCGGCTTCCGCGGGCGCATCGGCATCTACGAGCTGATGACCGTCAACGACGAGCTGCGCGAGGCGATCAATGCGCGTGCGGACAGCAACGCGCTCGCCCAGATCGCCATGCGCCACGGACTGCGTCCCCTGGTCGAGGACGGGCGGGAAAAGGTGGCAGCCGGCATCACCACCGAGGCCGAGGTCGCCGGCGTCGCCTTCAATCTCCTCTGACGCCACCCGGCGATCCGGGCCTCGGCCAACGCCCGGCGGCTCGCCTCAAGACCCGGCTTTTCTCCGCCGTTGCCGATTTCGCGGTTCATTCCACGCCGGGGTCATGTATAGTATCCGGATTTGGCGGGATGATTTTAGATGGCGAACCCCACGGACAGGACGACGGTGACGGCCGGGCTGCCTCCGGACGCCTTGCGGCGGGCCCGGCAGGTCCTCTATGGATCAGGCCTGGTCTCGTGCCGGCAATTGCCGGACGGATGCCTGCTGGCGGTGTTCAACCGCGCCGAGCCGCCGGGGCTGGTGACCGTCCGCGTCCAGCCAACCCGAGATGGCAGGCGACGGGACGCCTTGCCGCCCTCGTCCAGCTGCAGCGACTGTGGCGGCGACGACCTGTGCGACCATGCGGCGGCGGCGTTGCTGCACTGGCATCGCCATCCCGCCGGGAAGGTGACGCCGGGGACGACAGGCGAGGCGGAGCCGGCCTATCGGGGACTGCAGGCGGAGCCGCTGCTGGCGGCGGCCGAGAAGATCCTGCGTTCCCCCGAGGCGGAGCTGATCCTGCGCACCGAGAAAGAGCTGCCGCATGCGGCCAGCAAGTGGGAAAAATGCGAATTCCGCGTCGAGCTGCGCGGCGGCGGCAAGACCTACCTGGGCAACCTCAACAACCTGCGCCAGCTCCATTTCCGGGATGCCCTCGCCGGGGGATTGCGCATCGCCCAGTTCCCCACCCAGGACCGGCAGATCATCCGCTTCCTGGCCGTCTCCGCCGACGGCGAAGGCAACAAGCTCATGCTCGACGCCGAAACCTCCGCCGAGTTCCTCCATTGCCTCTGCGGATTCCCCCGGCTCTACTGGGGAAACCGCACGATCGTCGTCCACGCCCGGCCCGCCGCCCCTGTCCTC
>CAZBDL010000447.1:0-3208 GCA_964490525.1 uncultured Victivallales bacterium
CGGCGCCGACCGCATCGCCGCCAACGGCGACACCGCCAACAAGATCGGCACCTACGGACTCGCCATCCTCGCCCGCCACCACGGCGTCCCGCTCTATGTCGCCGCCCCGTCCTCGACCATCGACCTGACCCTGCCCGACGGCGACGGCATCCCCATCGAGCAGCGCGACGGCGACGAGGTCCGCTGTGGCCTCGGCCGCCTGACCACCCCGCCCGGAATCGCCGTCTACAACCCGGCCTTCGATGTCACTCCGCATGACCTCATCACCGGCCTCGTCACTGAGCGCGGCCTGATCCTGCCGCCCTTCCGGGGACGGCTTTCCGGGAGCGCCGCATGAGCCTGCCGACGGCCCCTCCCGCGCCGCCGACCGGCGACCATTCCGGCGTTGGCCATAGCTCCTGGATCGTGCGCCGCTTCGACTTGGTCTTCTGCCTGCTGGCGGCGGCGGTCTGCCTGGGTTTCGTCCTCGTCACGGGCAACATCTGGGAGGACTTCTTCATCACCTTCCGCCACAGCGAGAACCTGTGCCGCGGCGATGGCCTGGTCTACGAGGTCGGGCAGCGGGTGCATGGCTTCACCTCGCCGCTGGGCGTGCTGCTGCCTGCGCTCTGCCACTGGCTGACCGGCATGCGGTCCCATCTCCATGCCCTCTGGGCCTTCCGCCTGCTCTTCGCCATTCCGGGGTTTGTGATCGGTGGCCTGCTCCTCGTCCGGCTGGTCCGGCGCACCACCCCGGAACATCCGCTGGCCCCGCTCATTGCCGGCACCCTCTACCTGCTCGAGGCCAAGTCGGTGGTCTTCGCCACCAACGGCATGGAGACTGGGCTGATGCTGGCCGCCTTCGTCTGGGCGTTGGCGTTGAGCGTCGACGGCCTGGCGCGGCGCTGGCCGATGCTGGGCCTGGCCTGGGCCGCGATGATGTGGGTGCGGCCCGACGCCTGCGTCTACATCGCCGTGCTCGGGCTGACGGCCATCGCCTATGCCGTGCCGGGAACGCGCCGCGCCGCCCTGGCTGCCCTGCTCAAGGCGGCCGCCGTCACCACCATCCTCTATCTGCCATGGTTCGCCTGGGCCTGGTGGTACTATGGTTCGCCGGTGCCGCACACCATCGCCGCCAAGGGGGCCCTGCTGGCGGATCGGGACCTCTGGACGCTGCTGACGGTCACCGTCCGCAAGCTGCCCTACTGCGTGTTCTGGGTCTTCGGTCCCGTCTACGCCCAGTTCTACAGCTGGCCGATCACCGTCTATGTCCACATGGTCACCGTCGGCCTCTTCAGCTTTGTCTACTGGCTGCTTCCCGCCGCCTGGCCGGACCGCCTCGGCTGCCGGGCCTCACTGATGTTCTTCCTGGTTTGCATCTACCTGGCCTATATGGTTTTCCCCTATCCCTGGTACTATTCGCCCGCCGCCGCCCTCGGCATCCTCGTCCTCTCCCGCGGCATCTGCCATCTCGCGGCCCGCATGGCCGACGGCAAGCGCCGGCGGTCGGTGGCACTGGCCGCCGGGGGCCTGGTCGCCCTCTGCGCCGCCCTAACCTTCGGCTTAGTGACCTTCCAGCTCCGCCTCCAGCAGCGCATCATCGAGCAGGGCGTGCGCATCCCCATCGGGAAATGGCTCGCCACGCATGCCGCCCCGGAAGACCGCATCTACCTCGAATGCCTGGGCTATGTCGGCTACTTCAGCCACGGGCGCATGGTCGATTCCATGGGCCTGGTCTCGCCCGAGGTGGTCCGCCTCGTCCGCGAGGAAGGCCTCGACTTCTACACCCTGCCGGAGCGCCTCCAGCCGGAGTGGATCGTCCTGCGCCTCGGTGAATGCCTGCGCATGGAGGCCACCCAGCCCTATTTCCGCGAGCAGTACACGATGGTCAAGGTCTTCGAAAACAGCGACGAGCTTGACCGCCACCTCTTCATTCCTGGCGAGTCCTTCCTGCTCTACGACATCTTCTTCGTCGTCTTCCGCCGCCAGGACGCCCCCGCCCTCTGAATGTCAGAAGATGTTGGCGGCGAGGTATTCGGCGAGGTCGTCGGCCCATTGCACAGGGAGGGGTTCGTAGACGGCGGCGGAGGCGAGGTTGCGGCGGTAGGCGCTTTCCCAGCCGGGGCGTGTGCGCATCCAGCGGTTGAGGTCGAGGCTGCCGGTGTTGTATTCGCTGGCGAGTTCATAGATGGCGCGGACCAGCTCGGGCTCGAGGGAATTGTCGCGCCGGCAAGGGAGGGGGGTGGCGAGGATCAGGGTGCGGATGCGGGAGTTGCGGTGGCAGGCCTCGACCAGGGCGGCGATGGCGCGCTTCTGCAGGCGTACGGGAATGCCGTCGGTCAGGTCGGCGGCGGGAGGCACAAGGAGGATGCGGTCGGCATCGGTCCTCTGGAGGCGGGATAGCAAGGCGGCGACGCCGGCCCGCACGGTCGTGCCACCGAGGGGGGCGGTCGGCCAGGGCAGAAAGACCAGTTCGACATTGCGCCCGGCCAGTCGCCGCTGAAGGTGCCGCGACAAGGGGGTCGTCATGCCGCCGCCGACATCGTCGGCGATGATCAGCAGCTTGCGACAAGGACTCAGCTCTGTAGCCAACGCCCGCGAAAAGGCCCAGCTCCGCTTTTCCGTCAGGGTCAGCCGATGCAACAGGGGAATGACCCGCGCCCCTGACGGGTCGGCCAGCCCGTGGGGTGTCTCCACCAGGTTGTCGGGCATTTCCGGCAAAGGCACGAAGCGCAGTTCCTGGCGTTGACTCAGCAAGGGCGGAAGATCCAGGGTGTAGGCAACGTCCAGGCCAGTGGCGAGTTCCTTGCCGACAAGCATGACGGGCTTCTTCCGGACATATGACGGTGAGTACTTGGTCATTGCGAAACCATCCCGGCCAGGCAGGTCAAGCCACTCGGATTGGGGCGGGAAGAGGGGATGGGGATGGCGGGGTTCGGCCCGGAGGCGAACCCGGCAGTCGGCCGTCATTTCCGAGACAACTTCGACATCCATCTGCAGGTGTTCGTCGTCGTACAGGAAAGAGGGAGTCCACAGGGTCAGGCGCATCAGTGGATCATGGCGGTGGCGGTCGGTGGTGTCAATGGCGAGGGGAATCGGCAGGTCGGGAAAGCCGTCGGTGGTGGCGACCAGGGCCAGGGAAGTCTGGCCGCGGTCGTCGAGGGGCAGGGCGAACGAAGGGGCACGGTCCGGGACATCCAGGATTTGGTCATCGATGGCCCAGGCGAAG
>CAZBDL010000448.1:0-3194 GCA_964490525.1 uncultured Victivallales bacterium
GGGCGCCGCGCCGCGACCCTGACCCGCCAACTCCTCGCCTTCTCGCGCCGCCAGACGCTCTCCCGCCAGTCCGAGGATCTCGGCCGGATCGTCCGCGAACTGGAGAAGATGCTGCGGCGGCTGATCCGCGAGGACATCGCCCTGGACATCCTCCTGCCGCCGGGCCCCTGTCCGGTGCGGGTGGACGCTGGCCAGATCGAACAGGTTCTGGTGAACATGGTGGTCAATGCCAGCGACGCGATGCCCAACGGCGGACGGCTCGCCATCGAGGTCGAGGCCGAGGTGCCGATCTCGCCTGACGACCGGCGCATCCTGGCCGAGCCGCCGACCTGTCCGGGCAACCGCTTCGCCCGTCTGCGCATCATCGACTCCGGCATGGGCATCCCCCCGGAGGTCGCCGCCCACATCTTCGAGCCGTTCTTCACCACCAAGGGGGCGAAGGGAACCGGCCTCGGCCTCGCCACCGCCTACGGCATCGTCCGCCAGCATGAAGGCGCGGTCGCCGTCCTCAGCCAGCCCGGGCAGGGCAGCACCTTCGTCGTCTACCTGCCGATGGACACCGGCGAGGCCGAACTGGCGGACGATTTCGCCGAACGCCAGAAGCTTGCCCGGGGGCGCGAATCGATCCTGCTGGTGGAGGACAGCCCCCTGGTGCGGAAGATCACGCGGCGCATGCTCGAGGGCCTCGGCTACCGGGTGACGGATGCGGACAACGGGCGCAGCGCCCTGGCCCTCGTGGAGGCGGGACAGCGCTTCGACCTGCTGCTCACCGATGTGATCATGCCGGAGATGGACGGCATCTCGCTGGCTGTCAAGCTTCAGGAACTCCATCCGGGGACCGGCGTGATCTACGTCTCCGGCTACCCCCTAAACACGCTTTCGGAACATGGGCTGAGCTGCTCGCCCGACAACCTGCTGCAGAAGCCCTTCAGCCCCCAGGAACTGGCCCGCCGGGTCCGCGCCGTCCTCGACCGGCGGCCGCGGACATGAGAGGCCCGTAATTGTCGTCGTCCCCAGATCACTCAAAAAGATAAGGATTCACCATGAAATTCGGAGCATGCGGAGGAGCAGACGTCGCCGCGGTGGCGGCAGCGGCAGGATACGACTTCATCGAAGGCAGTGTCGGCGGTCTGCTCTGTCCGCTTGCGTCGGAAGCGGAGTTCCGGGACCGGCTGGCGGCGGTGCAGGCCCTTCCCCTGCCCTGCCCGGCCCTCAACTGCCTAGTCCCGGCGGACCTGAGGATCGTCGGCCCGGAGCGCGACCCCGGTCGCCTCGCGGAGTACGTCGCTACGGCCTGTCGCCGCGCCCGCGAGGCGGAGGTCGGGGTCCTGGTCTTCGGCTCCGGCGGGGCCCGGCGGATTCCCGAGGGCTTCCCTCGCGAAGAGGCCTGGGGCCACCTGATCGAGTTCGGCGCCGTGCTGGCAGAGCAGGCCGGAAAGAACGGCGTGACCATCGCCGTCGAACCGCTCAACCGCAAGGAATGCAATGTGCTCAACACGGTCGGCGAATGCGCCGACCTGGTGCGCGCCGTCGCCCATCCCGCTTTCCGGCTGCTGGTCGACGGCTACCACTGGGCCCTCGACCATGACTCGGCGGAGGCCGTAGCCAAGAATGGCGACCTGCTGGCCCACGCCCATGTGGCCACGGTGCCAGGTCGCCTCGCCCCGGGGGCGGAAGACTGCGACCTGGGGGCCTTCTTCGGGGCGCTGGCCGCCGCCCACTACGATGGCCGGGTCTCCATCGAGGGCAATCTCCAGGACGCCGCGACGACCCTGCCCCGGGCCCTGGCCCTGATGCGGGCCCTGGCCGCCCGGCCATGAAATATTTTCCCGCCCGGTTTTGACAATCCCGCAAGCGCCCTCTATAGTTGCGTTCATTCTTCGTTTGGTCGGCTTGGCGTCGGCCAGCAGAACTGCAGATCGCGAGCAACAAGGTTCGCCTCCCCTCCGGAGCCATGTCCGGAACGGCGAATGACGGTATTTTATGGCCGGCACACCGAAGCTGATCGTCCTCTCCGAGCAACTGCGCGGAAAGGTCTTCGAACTGAACAAGGAGCAGGTCACCTGCGGCCGGGTCGATGACCGCGACATCTGCATCAAGGATCCGACGATCAGCTCCAACCACTGCCTCTTCTTCAAGCGCGGCGAGGCCTTTGTCATCCGCGACCTCGGCAGCACCAACGGCACCCGCGTCAACAACATCCCGATCACCGGCGAGCAGGACCTGGTCAACAGCGACATCCTCCAACTCGGCGGCATCGAGATCCTCTACGACTGCGACGACAAGACCGTCACCACCGTCCTGCGCACCCAGACCGGCATCAACCTCCACGGCGAGGAGGTCGGCCTCTCGACGGTCAAGAAGATGGACAACGTCTCCCCCTTCGCCAAGCAGTCCTGCGGCGGCAAGAAGACCTCCCGGGCCGTGATCGGTGGCATCATCCTGCTCGGCATCGTCGTCGTCCTGCTGCTCGGCTGGCTGGTCTACATCATGTTCTTCAAGTCCAGCGGCGGCGCCTGACGCAAGCGGGCCGGGCGTGAGCAGATCCAGCACCCCGCCGTCCGGCGGCAACCGGCAATCCACATCCCCAAGGGGAATTCTTCCTCGCATGAGCCCAGAGAAGCCAGACAAGGATGATGCCGGGGCATACCGCAACCCGGAACGCGCTTCCGGCGGCGGTCCCGGCAATGGCGTGCGCAAGTCGCAGCTGGCCCTGCTCGTCTGGCTGATGATCTTCGCCACCCTGGCCACGGTTTTCATCTGGAACCACACCCGGCAGATGCTCGACGAGTGGGATCAACTCCGCTTCGAGAAGGAGCTGGCTGAAGGGCATATCCTCGATGTGCGCACCACCCCGATCGCCGAGAACGTACGCCTCGTCCAGGGGCGCTACCGCAGCACCGAGCACGACGGCGAGGAGCGCCTCTTCGCGGTCAAGGTCGAGTTCACCGAGGCGGTCGACCGGATGCTCCGCGAGCACGGCGTGGCGCGCAAGGTCGAGATCCGCAACCCCTGGGTTCAGAACCTGGTCTTCACCCTCCTGCCCATCCTGCTCCTCGTCGGCCTGATCTATTTCCTCTTCTCCCGCCAGCTCAAGATGGCGGGGCGCGGCGCGATGCAGTTCGGCAAGAGCCGGGCCCGCATGATCATGCCCGACGAGCAGCACAAGATCACCTTCGCCGATGTCGCCGGGG
>CAZBDL010000449.1:0-3189 GCA_964490525.1 uncultured Victivallales bacterium
GGTGCCGCAGCTGACATAGGCCCAGGGGCGGGTCATGTCGGCCGGCACGGAGGCCACGGCCGAGGCCGTGTCGTGTCCGCCGACATGCCAGACGGGGACGGCCCCGCAGCCGGTCTCGCGCCGGACGGCAGGGGAGACGGTTCCCGCCTGGCGGCAGGGCTGGGCGAGGGGCGGGAAGATGGATCGGGGCAGGCCGAGGCGGTCGATCAGCGTCAGGTCCCAGGAGCGGGCCCGGGCGTCGAGCAGGCCGGTGGTGCTGGCGTCCGTGTATTCGCAGGCGGCCACTCCGGAAAGCCGGTGGATGATGGCATCCGGCATCATCAGCAGCGTCGTGCCGTCCAGGTCCCCGGGATGCTGCTCGCGGTGCACGAAGAGCTGGAAGACCGTGTTGAAGGGCAGCACCTGGAGGCCGGTGTGGGCGTACAGTTCCTCGGCCGGGATTGTGCGGTAGACCCGCTCGGCGACGCCGAGGTTGCGGGTGTCCCGGTACATGTAGGGGAGACGGGCGAAGGCGCCGTCGGGCTTCAGCAGCACGTAATCGACGCCCCAAGTGTCGACGCCGATTCCGGCCAGGTCCGGGGCCATGGCGACGGCCTGGCGCAGGCCTTCCTTGATCTCGCCCCACAGGGCCTCGAAGTCCCAGAACAGGGCGCCGTCGATCTCCTTGGCCCCGTTGGGGAAGCGGTGGATCTCCTGCAGTTCGAGGCGGCCGTCGGAGAGATGGCCGAGCATGGCCCGACCGCTTGATGCGCCGAGGTCAAAGGCGAGATAGCTGCCGGTGGTCATGGTCCCTCCTCCGGGGATGGGGGCAGTCCGAGTTGGCCGCATGGACGGTTCAATCAGGCGCCGCCAGGCGGCGACGGCCACAAGGCGGGCGTAATCATATCACCGGGGGTGCGGGGTTGCAATCCGTATGGCGCTTTCGCCGAAAGCGCCTTGGGGCGTCGGCGGACGGGACGTGGCCATCGTCGCGGGCCGTGCCGGTTTCGGCGAAACCGGCATACGGGTACCCTGCGGAACCGATGATGGCCGTGCCATGCGTAGCCCGCAGGGCGAAGCATGGTGGAGGCGGGGGGAGTCGAACCCCCGTCCTGAACTGGTTCCACGACGGCCTCTACATGCTTATCCGATCGATGGGGTTTATCGTCCTCCGGCGTTGCCGATCGGCAGGCGGCCTTCCGACTACCCTTCCAGGGATTCTCGCAGGGAGCCCGAAAGGGAGAGGCTTCCCGCCAGGACGCTACATGCGCCGCCATCCCCTAGCGCCCGTCGGGGTGGCGACGTCGCTACCTAAGCAGCGAGGGCGAATTCAGTGTTCGCAGATACTGTGCTGATCGGTGATTTACGAGGCCCACGATCATCCTCGGCATGCCACCGGCGCGCTACCGGAACAGTCGAAACCGGAACGCCCCCATGGGATTTGGGTTGTGCGTCGTGCCTGCCGTCGAATCCCGTCGTCGGTAAGACACGTCGCGTATGGTTGCATTATACAGGATGCGGGGTGGGATTGCAAGGGGGAGGCGCGATGGTGCCAGGACAATCCCGCCCCGAGGAGGCGCCGAAGCCGGGCATCGCCAGATTTCCGCGCGGGAAGACCGGCCTGTCCCGGGACGGTCATTGGCGGCGGCGAGTGTTCCCGCGGTTGTCTTGCGTGGTCCGGGGGATAGAGTACGGCTCAACCCGATGGCCGATGGACGGCCGCAAGAGGAGCTGCCGATGCGCCTTGGACACTTCGACGACGTTGCCCGCGAGTATGTCATCGCCACGCCGCAGACCCCGTGGCCGTGGATCAACTACCTCGGCGACGAGCGGCTCTTCTGCCTGTACTCGAACACCGGCGGCGGCTACACCTTCCACCGGGACGCGCGGCTGCGCCGCCTGACCCGCCACCGCTACAACAACATCCCGGTGGACACGGGCGGCAAGTACTTCTACGTGAACGACGGGCGGGCCTCCTGGAGCCTCACCTGGCAGCCGGTGAAGGCCCCCTACGACCGCTATGCCTGCCGTCACGGCCTCGGCTACAGCGTCGTGGAGATGAGCTGCCGGGGGCTCGAGAGCGAGGTGACCGCGCTGATTCCCCCGGGCGAGGACATCGAGCTGCACCGGGTGCGGCTGACCAACGCCGGGAAGCGCCGCAAGCGGCTTTCGCTGCATTCGTTCGTCGAGTTCTGCCTCTGGGACGCGGCCGAGGACGACCGCAACTTCCAGCGCAACCTGAGCGTCGGCGAGGTGGAGGTGGCGGATTCGTTCATCTTCCACAAGACCGAATACCGCGAGCGCCGCAACCACTATGCGTACTTCGCGGTGAACCGCCCGGTGCATTCCTTCGACACCGACCGCGAGACCTTCCTGGGCTCCCCGTACACGGGCCTGGACGCCCCGGCGACGGTCGCCGCCCAGTCCGGGACCAACTCCCTCGCCTCGGGCTGGTCGCCGATCGCCAGCCATTGCCTGCAGGTCTCCCTGGCCCCCGGGGAAACGGCGGAATTCGTCTTCGGCCTCGGCTACCTGGAACTGCCGGAGGCGGAGAAGTTCGCCGCGCCCGGCAAGCTCAACCAGACCCCCGCGCGCGCCCAGTTTGCGAAGTTCGCCGGTCCCGGCGCGGTGGACGCCGCCCTGGCCGGCCTGCGCGCCCGCTGGGACCAGCTCCTCGGGGTCTTCACCGTGCGCTCCCCGGAGCCGCGCCTCGACCGCATGGTCAACATCTGGAACCCCTACCAGTGCATGGTCACCTTCAACCTCTCGCGCAGCGCGTCCTACTTCGAGTCGGGCGTCGGCCGCGGCATGGGCTTCCGCGACTCCAACCAGGACCTGCTCGGCTTCGTCCACCAGATCCCGCAGCGGGCCCGCGAGCGGATCCTCGACATTGCGGCGACCCAGCTCGCCGACGGCGGCGCCTACCACCAGTACCAGCCGCTGACCAAGCGGGGGAACGCGGACATCGGCGGCAACTTCAACGACGATCCCCTGTGGCTGATTCTGGCGGTGGGCGCGTACCTGCGGGAGACTGGCGACGTCGCCATCCTCGACGTGCCGGTGCCCTTCGAGAACCGCGACGACCTGGCCGCGCCGCTGTTGGAGCACCTCTTCCGCTCCTACCGCTTCACCCTGGCGAACCGGGGTCCCCACGGCCTGCCGCTGATCGGGCGCGCCGACTGGAACGACTGCCTCAACCTGAACTGCTTC
>CAZBDL010000450.1:0-3188 GCA_964490525.1 uncultured Victivallales bacterium
CCTTCCAGAGGAAGAGGGTGACGATGCCGGTGGTCACCGCCGGCAGATAGTAGAGCGTGCGGAAGAGGACCTTGCCGCGGGGTACCTCGGAGAGCATCACCGCCAAGATCAACGGCACCGCAAAGCCCAGGCCGATGCTCATGAAGACGTAGATGAAGGTCTGGGCCATGAACTGGTAGAAGTTCTTGTCGAGGAAGACGGCGATGAAGTTGTCCACCCCGACGAACGCCCCACCGGTGAGGATCTTGTAGTCCTGGAAGGCCATCACCGATCCGCGCACCAGCAGGTAGTACTGCCAGAGGGCGACGAGGCCGACGGCAATGCCGAGGAAGCTCCAGGCATAGAAGGCCCGGCGCAGGCGGGAGACGCCGGGGATGTAGTCGGGCATCACCTTATCCTGATTCATCCGGGAGCGGACGACGAAGGAGAAGGCGGCGGCGATCAGCACGGCGGCGACCGCGAGCAGGACCATGGCGATGACGCGGTAGCGGCGCATGTCCCGCTCCGGGCGCTTGCCGAGGATGGTGGCGTTGACCTCGGCGCAGGTCTGGTCGAGCAGCGCCTGGGGATCGCGGTCCGGGTAGAGGATGGCCATGTCCATGGGGTGGCCGAGGCTGACCGTCATGACATGGGTGAACCCCTTGCAGTAGGGCTCGACCTCGGCGGTCTCGTTGACCCGGCGGTAGAGGTCGATCCAGGCCTCGGGCAGCTCGCGGTAGTAGTCCTCGTAGCCGTAGTGCCGCAGGAGGGCGGGGCGGACGTACTGGGCCATGCCGTTCTCGACCAGGGACTTGACCCGCATCTCCTGGGCCTCCTCGCCGGTCATGAACTTGAGGTACTGCCAGGCGGCCTCCTGGCGCTCGGGCGGGGAGGTGCTGTTGACGCCCCAGTACCAGCCGGCGATGAAGCTCTTGACGGGCTGTCCGGCGCGCGGGGGGAAGACCGTGACGTTCCACTGCGAGAAGTCGAGTCCCTGGGTGACCTCCTCGAGGGTGCCGATGCGCATCGCGAAGTCGTAGCGCAGGTTGCGCTCGGTGCCCATGCTGCTGCGCGTCACGCCCTCGTAGATGCGGTTCTGGACGGCGGGCTTGGCCAGTTCGTAGGCCTGGCCGCAGGCGGGGCAGGTGGCGACGCCGGCCCGCTGCATCTCCGGCGTGATGTCGAATTCCCGACCCGGATGCGTGCCGTCGCAGCGCAGCCACTTCTGGATGGCGAGCTTGCGGTAGAACTCGAGGGCGGCAACGCCGCCCGGCTCGTTCGCCACCAAGCGCCACTTCAGCTCGTCGTCCAGCCCCGGCGGCTCCTGGTAGTCGGCATAGGTCTGGCGGTAGTGGTCGTGGTTGAGCAGGCGGATGCCGTAGCGGTCATAGGGAAACGGCGGCGGCAGGACCGGCACCGGCGACTGGGTCGCCGGATCCATCCGGTAGCTCTCGACCACCTGGCCGCCGCCCGACCAGATGTACTGCAGGAAGTGCCACCCCTGGTAGATGCCGCGGAGCAGCTGGAAGCCGTAGATCGCCATCGCATCGGGCGCCGCGTCCGGCTCCTTCGTCGGAATGTAGGTCAGCTGCTTGGCCATCGCCCACATCTCGTCCCAGTCGGCGGGCCCGCGGTTCGGGTCGAGGCCGGCCCGCACGAAGAGGTCCTTGCGGTACATTAGGGCCATGAAGTAGTAGGAGCGGGGCACGGCGTAGATGTTGCCCTCGCGGATGCACAGCTCCCAGATCTTGTCCGGCGACTGGATCCCCTCGTAGGCCTTCCCCTGGGCCGCGAAATCCGCCGCGAAGCGGTCGTTGAGCGGGGCCAGGAAGCCCTGGTCGATGTAGTCGCCGACCTTGCGCCCGAAGAGGGTGAAAACGTCCGGCGCCGTGCCGCCGGCGATGGCCATGAACTCGTTGCTCTCAGCCGCCTGGCCCTGGATCTTCAGCGGCACCAGCACCTTCACCGTGATGTGCGGATTGCGCCGCAGGAAGAGGTCGAAGACTTCCCGGTCGACCTTGTCGCGCAGGTTGGTGCTGCCCTTCGGCGGGATGTTCCACAGGTGGAGCGTCAGCTCGCGCGGCGACTCCGCCGTCTCCGCCACGCCTTGGGCCGGCAGGGCCAGGAGCAGCGCCAGCAGGGCCGCGGCCAGCCTCCAGCCCCGCGCCATTATCCCGAGATAACTCATCCTGCCGCGCTCCTCCGTCTGGGGTTGCTCCGGGGGCATGGGCATACCATACCCTGCGGGAGTGGTGCCGGGATGGCCATTCTACATTTTTTCATGGAGAATTCAAGGCGCGGGCGCGGCGGCCAGGCTGATCTCGGCAATCTCGACGGTGCCGGTGCCGTAGGCGAGGTTGAAGGCGAGCTTACAGCCGTCGGCGGGATAGTCGCCGAGGGCGGTGCCGGAGAGGGTCACCGTCTGCCACTCGCCGGAGACGGGGACATCGCCCTTGATGCTCTTGGCGTAGGGCTCGCGGTTCTCCTCGACGGCGCAGAAGACCTGGGGGATGCCGCTGCCGCGGATGCGGAAGGTCAGGGTCAGGGCGGTGCCCTTGGCGACGGGCTTGGCGAGGCGCTGGCGCAGGTTCAGGGCCCAGGGCTTCATGGTCGCTGGGTCGGCATCGATGCGCAGCTGGAGGTGGCTGGCGCCGCCGGGCTCGGCAATGACCTCGGCACGCAGGTTGCGCCACTGGCCTTCGCCGGGTAGGGTCCAGCCCGCGAGCCCCTCGCTGAAGCTGCCGTTGGCGACCAGCTCCTCGGCATGGGCCGTGCCCAGGACGAGGACGGCGAGGGCGGCGGCGAGGATTCCCGTGATCTTCTTCATGGTCGTGCGGCTCCTTTTTCTAATGGTATGGATGACTATGGTGAACGGTCGGCATGGGCATTGGCGGAGGGTCACGGCAAGGCGACGGCCACCGTGCCGTCGGCCCGGAACGCCACCGGTGTGACGACGGCCTCCTTGCCGTTTGCCGCGGCGCGGATCCGGTAGTCGCCGAAGAAGGCGCGGAGGCGGAACGCGCCGTCGGCGCCGGCCTCGCCCGCGGCCCGGGTCCGCCACTGGTTGTGGACGAGTTCGATCCAATGCCGGCCGGAGGGCTTCAGGCGCCAGTCCTTGGCAAAGATCTGGCCGTTCCCGAGCCAATGCGACCCCTCCCAGAAGCCCCAGAGGATGACGGCATGGGTGGCGGGATGGCTGAAGGTGGCGA
>CAZBDL010000451.1:0-3173 GCA_964490525.1 uncultured Victivallales bacterium
GGTTATTGCGCAGACCCCGGAATGTACCCCCGCGGCGCAGTTTGCCAACCCCCGGGAAACGTGTTCAGGGAGCCGCAGCCGGGAAGGCGCCGGGGAAGCGCCTGCGCAATTCGCGGAGATGGAACGGACGCCATGCGGCGATGCAGGCCAACGCGCCGATCCCGCACATGAGCATGTCGTTCTGGGCGTCCCAGACATCGCCCTGGCTCCCCAGGTATGCCGCCGACGCATCCCCGAAGACCAGCGCCGAACCGTATTCGATGAGCTCGAAGATGGCCGAAAAGGCCATGCACAGGGCAAAGATAAACAGCTCGCGCCAGAAGCCGGAGGTGGTCGCGCGGCGACGCACCAGGACCTCCCGGGCCAGCACCGCCGGAAACAGCCCCTGGGCAAGATGGCCAATCCGGTCGAAGTGGTTGCGCTGCCAGCCAAAGGCGTCCTTCATCCACTCCCCCAGGGGAACGAGCTCATACGTGTACCATCCGCCATAGATCAGGATGGCCGCATGCAAGAACAGGGCCACCTGCAGCGACCGCGTCAGCCGGATCCGAAGATGGCCAAGCACCGGCAGGGCCGCCAAGCCAACGATCACCCAGGAAATCTCCAGCCACCAGGTCAGGCGGTCCGCCGGGGCAATCCCGGATGCCACCAGGAAGCACGCAATCACGCCGTAGAGGCACACCCCGAAGGAGACGGAACGGCCGTTGCTGCGGACACCATCGGGATTTTCCATGGCCCCTCCTGCCCGCCAGCAAGCCGCTCGCCGCCCCGCGTGGGGGATTCCTCGAATCCTCGCCAAGACTCAGGGCAGCTTCAGCTTCCCGGGATACAGGTTGATCTCCATGTCGACGTCATCGGAGGTCATCCACACGACCGCCTTGGCGCTGATCTGCTGGCCATGGTCGATGGTCGCGTTGTTGGACAACTGGGCAATGATGTCCTTGCCGTTGTCGTACATGATCTCGTAGTCGTTGCCATCACTGACGACCCAGGCGACCTTGCGCCCGAAGTTCACGGGAAATAACTCCTCCTCGGGGGTGTCGGTGACCTGGGTGACCACGCCCTTGTCCCAGAGGTACACGTCCTGCTGCCCACCATTCCCCGCACCGGTCCAGACCAGGCATTGGCGGCTGATCCGCGGCAGGCCGTTGGTGGTGCTGGCCTCCGTCGTCGAAATCTTCGTCGTGGCAACGCCATCATGAAGATAGATGCCCCAGGTGCCCGCGTCCTGCCCCAGCCACGCAATCATCTTCCCCTCGATGCAGGGATGGCGCTTGACAATGGCATTGTCGTCCAGCAGCACGACGCCGTTGTCGACGCCAGGGACATACGCCTTGCCGTCGTACAGGTACACCTCGTTGTTGGTCGTGCTGTACCAGACCACCCGCCCCTTGTCGACCTTCGGGCCGACGTCCTCGAAAAGGTTCGGCAAGATGGCCCGCACCTCCTTGCCGTCCCAAAGGAAGATCTCGCTGTCCTCGCCGTCGACATCGTGCTCCCAGACCACCCACTTGCCGTCCGTATGCGGTGCTCCCTGCCGCTCAGCGGAACGGTTGAGCAGCCGGGCCGTCTTGCCGTCCCACAGCCAGATGTCATACTGTCCGGAAGCAAATGCGGTCCAGGCCAGCCATTTTCCGCCAGCAACCAAGCCGCCCTTGACGGACAGGTCGTCGGTGATGGCGCGGGCCGTCTTGCCATCATAGAGCATCACCTGGTCCAGGCCGCCGGCATCGCGCTGGAGCCAGGCGATATGCTTGCCGCAGAAGACCGGGGTAAAGTCGTCAAGGTCGTTGAAGGTCAGGCTTTGCTGGGCGGGGAGAAGCGTCCCGGCAACCAGCAGGACGACGACCAGGAGGGTGGTTCGGCAGGGCATGGCAAAATCCTCTGCTGGGGAAATGGGGTTCGGGGCGGATGTTCCACAAGATATCATGCCCGGGCCGAAATGCATCGCGGGAACTTTCGCCACCGCCGGTTGTCTTTTAAGAGCAACGCCAAAGACTCCGCACGCATGGAGACCGTCATGATGAAGCGCCACCCGAACCTGTTGCTGGCCGGGGCCATGCTGGCCGCCGCCGTCGTCGTGCTCCCGTCGCCGTCGCTCCGGGCCGATGCGAAGGCCCAAGCCCGACACCTCGAAGACGCCTTTGCGGATGTCGCCGAGCAGGCCTTTCCGGCGGTGGTGGTGATCCGGACGCGACGGCCAGCGCCCCAAGGCGGACCGGTGAATCTTCCCGAGGAATTTTTCAATCTGCCCTTCCAGGGGCCCCGCCAGTTCGAGCCCTTCCGCCAGCGGCGGCAAGGCCCGCCGCCGATGGTCGAGGGCCGCGGTTCGGGCGTGATCGTCGATGCCCAAGGGCACATCCTGACCAATCATCATGTCGTGGCCGACAACGAGGAGCTGCTGGTGACCTTGCGCGATGGCCGCGAGCTGCCCGGCACACTGGTCGGCACCGACCCCAAGACCGACCTGGCAGTGGTCAAGGTCGAAGATGACGCCCCCTTGCCCTTCCTGGATTTCGCGGACTCGGACCAGGTCCGCGTCGGCCAATGGGCCATCGCCATCGGCGCCCCCTTCAACTTCGACTACACCATGACCGTCGGCATCGTCAGCCAGAAGGGCCGCGCCGTCGGCCTCAACACCTACGAGAACTACATCCAGACCGACGCCTCGATCAACCCCGGCAACTCCGGCGGGCCGCTCCTCGACCTCGAAGGCAAGGTCATCGGCATCAACGACTTCATCGTCTCCAGCAACGGCCTCGCCCCCGGCAATGTCGGGCTCGGCTTCGCCATCCCCGCCAACATGGCGCGCGACGTCATGGCCCAGCTCATCGCCCATGGCGAGGTCGTCCGCCCCTGGATCGGCATCTCCATGCAGCCCCTCACCCCCGAGCTGCGCCGCCAGTTCAAGGCCGAGAAGGGCGTGCTCGTCGGCGAGGTCTTCACCGACGACCCCGCCGACCGCGCGGGCATCCAGCCGGGCGATGTCATCGTCCGCCTTGACGGCGAGCCGGTCGCCGAGCCCAAGGACGTGCAGTTCGGCATCCTCCGCCACCAGCCCGGCGAGACGATTCGCCTGACCATCCTGCGCGACAGTCAGGAGCGCGAGTTCGAGGTGGTCGCCGGAAAACAGCAGGCCGAGGAACTGGCCGGCGTCCCCGCCCGCCCCGATG
>CAZBDL010000452.1:0-3171 GCA_964490525.1 uncultured Victivallales bacterium
CGAGCTGGGTCTTGAGGCGCTGAACCTCGCGGAAGCGCTCGATGAAGGCGGCGCGAGCCTCGTCGCCGCGCAGGGCGGGGACGGACTCGGGCACGGGATCGAGGTCCTGGGAGCGCATGAAGTCCTCGAGTTTGCCGAAGGCGGCCTTGAGTTTCTCGACCACCTTGGGGGCGGGCTCCACGAGCCAGATCTCGCGGGCCTGGGTGCCGCTATCCACGCCGGAAAAGAGGATGACGGCGGCATCCACGGCGGACTGTTGCTGGCGGAAGTCGAGGATCTGGCCGTGGGGCTTGGTGGCGTTGAGCACGCGGTTGGTGCGGGAGAAGGCCTGAATGAGGCCGTGGTGCTTGAGGTTCTTGTCCACGTAGAGGGTGTTGAGGTACTGCGAGTCGAAGCCGGTGAGGAGCATGTCCACGACGATGGTGACGTCGATCTTCTCGGCGCCCTTCTTGGGGAGGTCGGCGTTGGGAAACTTCTGGTCCTTGATACGCTTCTGGACGTCCTGGTAGTAGAGGTCGAACTCGCCGACGGTGTGGTTGGTGCCGTAGCGGGTGTTGTAGGCCGCGATGATGGCGCGAAGGGCGGCCTTCTTGCGGTCGGGATCCTTCTCGTTGTCCTCTTTTTCCTGGGGGAGGTCCTCCTGGAGCTGCCGAACGTCGGGGTCGCCGTCGGCGGGCGGGGAGAAGACGCAGGCGACTTTGAGCGGAACGAAATTGGGGTCGGCGGCCTGCCAATCGGCCTGAATGTCCTGGAAGAGCCCGTGATACTCGATGGCGTCATCAATCGAGGCGGTGGCGAGGAGGGCGTTGAAGCGGCGGGCGTGGGTGGCCGCGTCGTGCTTGGCGATGATGGCCTCGATGATCGCGCGCTTGTCGCCGGGCTGGCCGGGCCGCGAAGCAACATCGCCTTCCGGGCGGAAGTAATCCACATGGAAGCGGAGGACGTTCTTGTCCTCGATGGCATGGGTGATGGTGTACTTGTGCAGCTCGCGCTGAAAGGTGTCGACGGTCGTACGAAAGGACGCCTGATTGTCCGCGATCTGAACGCGGGAGGCGTTCTCCTCGAAAATGGGCGTGCCGGTGAAGCCGAAGAGCTGGGCGCGGGGAAAGAAGTCCTTGATGGCCTGGTGGTTGTCGCCGAACTGGGAGCGGTGGCACTCGTCGAAGATGAAGACCAAGCGTTTGTCACGGAGCAGTTCGAGGCGCTGGGTGAAGGTCTCGCGGCCCTGGGTTGCCCGCTGCCGGTTGCGCTTGCTGTTTTCGTCGAGGGCGAGGCCGAGCTTCTGGATGGTGGTGACAATGACCTTGTCGGCCTTGTCGTCGGACAGCATGCGGTTGACCAGAGTGGCGGTATTGGTGTTCTCCTCGACACAGCCCTCCTGGAAGCGGTTGAACTCCTCGCGGGTCTGCCGGTCGAGGTCCTTGCGGTCCACGACGAAGAGACATTTGTCGATGCCGGGATTGTCCTTGAGGAGAGTGGAGGCCTTGAACGAGGTGAGGGTCTTGCCGCTCCCCGTGGTATGCCAGATGTAGCCGTTGCCGCAATCCTGTTCGATGCAGTCGACAATGGCCTCGACGGCGTAAATCTGGTAGGGCCGCATCATGAGCAGTTTCTGCTCGCTCTGGACGAGGACCATGTAGCGGCTGATCATGCGGCCGAGCGTACACTTCTGGAGGAAGCGGTCGGCGAAATCGGCGAGATGGGCGATGGGCTTGTTGTCGCGGTCGGCGAAGCGATAGACGGGGAGGAACTGTTCGTCGGCGTTGAAGGCGAAGTGCCGGGCGTTGTTGTTGGCGAAATAGAACGTCTCGGTGCGGTTGCTGACAATAAAGAGCTGGATGAAGCAGAGGAGCGTGCGGGTGTAGCCGTTGCCGGGATCGTTCTTGTATTCGACGATCTGCTCCATGGCACGGCGCGGGCTGACGCCAAGGGTCTTGAGCTCGACCTGGGCGACGGGGACGCCGTTGATGAGCAGGATGACGTCGTAGCGATGATGGCTGTAGTCGGTGTTGATGCGGAGCTGGTGAACGACCTCGAAGTCGTTCTTGCACCAATCGCGGATGTTGACCAGGGTATAGGAAAGCGGGGTGCCGTCGTCACGGGTGAAGTCGTTCTTCTCGCGAAGCACGCGGCTGGCGGCGAAGACATCGGGGGTAATAAGCTCGTCAAGGAGGCGCTGAAACTCGCCGTCAGTGAGCGTGACTCGATTGAGGGACTCGAACTTCTGCCGGAAGTTGAGTTCGAGGGCGGCGCGGTCACGGATGTCGGGGCGTATGTTGTACTTGAGACCGGACAGCTTTTCGAGGAACTCCTCTTCGATGTCTCGCTCCCTAATAACGCGGGCCTTGGGCACCGGGTGTTGTGAGTATGTAATGCCAGAGGAGGTGGGCATGATGGGGCCTATTGGCGCTATGTATGCTCAATGGCGGATCCGGGCGACTGGGAATGTGGCATTCACGTAGTCTGGGAAGATAGCGTTGTGGGGGCTGTTTGCAACGGATCGCTTGCTCCTCCGCTCATTTCCCTCCCAGCATGGCCTTGATTTCCTCAGGGGAGTAGGAGCGTTGGGCGGGGAAGTGGTAGATGGGGATGCCGACGGCCTGCATGACTTGATCGAGGAACTGGTCGCGTTCCTGGCGGTCGGGCCGGCGATGAGACTTGTCATCAAGTTCAATGACAAATTGGACGGCCATGGTCTTGGGTTCGCAGGTAACGAAGTCGAGGTGCTTGCTCTGGATGCGGTTGAAGGCTTTCTGCCAAGCGGGCTTGTCCAAGCCCTTCTTGACACCGACGATATCGGCCAGTCGCACCTTGCCCATGATGCGGACCTGCCTGCCCACGGCCTGATCAAGCGCGTCCAGGAAGGCCAACTCGGTCGCGGTGAACAGGGACGGCTCCTTCTCGTAGGGGAAGTCCTTCGATTTCCCCTCGCCAGCCCCGGCCATCGTCTTGACGACAACGACGACGATGCCCAGCACCACCAAGACGCCAATCAGCAGCAACATGGAACCAGGCATTGGGTGGCTTCCTTATGCCTGCTTGACATTTTTTCGTATCATCATCAATACCCCCACATCTTCCGGTGGCGCGCCAGGAATTCCGGATTTGGCGGGAATCGTCCGGGCTGGACAAGCTTGTTCCCCGCCAGATTTGCGAAGTTGGCAACGATCG
>CAZBDL010000453.1:0-3168 GCA_964490525.1 uncultured Victivallales bacterium
TCGCGCTGGCGGACCACCAGCAGGAGGCGGTCGTCCGGGAGCAGGAGCGGATCGGTGCACGGCTCGCGGTCGTCGCGGTCGTAGGTCCAGGCAAGCTCGCCACCGTCGAGCTGCAGGGCGAAGAGACGGAACCGTCCCTCCGAGAAGAGGCGGGCATAGGCCAGGCCGTGGGCGGTCGCCGGCTTGAATCCGGTGCCGAGGACGCGGGCCTCCTCGCTTCGGGGTAGGCTGCTGTTCGACCGGGTCCGCGACCAGGCGACGCGCCCGTCACGCAGGCAGAGGAGCTGGCGGCTGGTCTGCATGAGTACCGTCTTGCCCGCGTTATCGGCGTCGCTGGCCCAGGCCGGGGAGACGCGACGCAACCGGGGCCGGAAGGCGTCGCGGATCGATTCCTGCTCCAGGGCGCCGGTCGCTAGGCTGGCCAAGGGCTGGAAGCCAAGGTCTGCGGATGGTTCCGGCAGGCGCGGGGTCGGCGCCTGGGGCGATGCAGGGCCATCGGGACGGCCCGTCGGTTCGTCCAGGGTCAGGCGGGCACGCATCCGGGCCAAGGCGGCTGGCGATGGCCGGATCGTCCGGGCGCGCAGGTCGAGATGGCGCTCCAGCTCGCGCTGATAGGCAGGACGATACTTCGCCAGGGCTTGCCGGTACGCCGGCAGGGCTCCGGTGAAGAGGATGCCGTCGCCACTGTCGACCAGCGCCTCGCCCTTGGCTTCCAGGGTGTGGCGGAGGAAGCGGGCAAGCCGCCGGGGGCTGTCCTCCTGGGCCAGCTTGGTGGCGGTGGCGAGGTTCGCGTCGAAGTCCCAGTCCGTGAGCAGTTGGGTCGTGCCGGCGCGCATTCCCGAGACGGCATCCTTCAGCGCACGGAACTGGTGGTCCTTCTCGATTTCCGGCTCCTGCTCCAGTTCGACCATCGCCCGGTAGGCTGCATCGTAGTCGCCGATGCGGATGAAGGTGCGGAGACGGAAGTAGCCGATCTCCCGGTCCAGCACCGGGGCCAGGCTTTCACCATGCTGGTCGAGCAGGTCGAGCACGGCCGCATATTGGCGGGCGTCCAGGCGCCGGTTGAGCAGCGTCCGGGCGGCGATCGCACGGGTGTCCGCGGCCAGGAAGTCGTCGAGCGCGATCGGCAGGAGCAGGTCGGGAACGGCATCCGCCTCGGGCACGCCCTCCAGGCGCCGTCCGATCTCCTCCATGCGCCCGCGCACATTCCGTGACTTCTCGCCGTGTTCGCGAAGTTCGCGATGCCACCAGAACACCGCGTTGGGCAGGTCGCCCAGCGTCAGGTAGCCGTCGCCAATGCGGCGGCAAAAGTCGCGGCGCTGGTCGGCACGCGCCTCCGGATAGAGTTGGAGCAGCATGGTGCGCAGGCGGATCTCGATCGGCAACGGGGCGCTTCCATGCTCCGTCCGCCATAGTGCGATCCCCCAGGGGCCGCCTCCTTGCTGCAGCTTGATCAGCATCGTGTTGCGGCCCGCCTGCGCCGTCACCGAGAAGGCGTCCGGCTGTTCCTCGTTCATCCCCCGGAATTCGGTGAACCGGTAGACCGAGGTCCCGTTCCACCAGATCTCCGCCCCGTCGTCGCTGGTGAACAGGAAGGACAGCTCTCCCGGCGCCTCGACCTCGAACTCGCGGTGGAAGAACAGCACCAGATCGGTGGCATTGAAGGAGATCGGCGGGGGCTGTCCGGTTGACCAGTCGGTCCAGCCTACCGGCGTGCCGTCCTTACCCGCATAGCTCGCCCCAAGGTCGATCTCCTGTTCCGGTGGATACACGTGCTCGAACGCCTGCCCCTGCCGGTTGTCGAACGGACCGAGGCATTTCCAGCCTTCGATGCGCACGACGTCCGGTCGCGATGCCGCCCAGCTCTGCGTGAAGGTGTCGAGAAGGTCCCGCCCGCGGACGATCTCCGGACGGACGGCATCCCACCATGCCGGCTTGGACGCGAACTCCTCCTGTGCCGGGGCCGGCATCGCCAGGCCCAGCGCGCAGCCAAGCAGCAGGCCAAGGCGGCGGAGACTGCCCCCGGCCGGGGAACGGATGGTCATGGTGGCGGATGGGCCCATGCGCAGCCTCAGTACTTGGCGATGGTCTCAAGCAGCTTGTCGACCACAGTGTCGGTTGTCACCCCCTCGGCCCGTGCCGTGTAGTTCACCGCCAGGCGGTGGCGCATGACCGGATGGACCACCCGGGCAATGTCGTCGCACGAGGCGCAGTTGGCGTTGCGCAGTACGGCATGCGCCTTGGCCGCCCCGACCAGCGCGATCGAAGCCCGCGGCCCGCACCCCCAGGCGACCCACTTGTTGACGAAGTCCGGGGCGTCGGGTCGGTTGATCCGGGTGGCGCGCACGAGCCGCGTGGCATAGTCGACGACCGTGTCGGCCACGGGCATGCGTACCGCCAGGGACTGGGCGGCAATGATATCGGCGGCGGACATCACCGGCGCGATCTCCCCGAAGGTGCGCCCCGTGACGCGGCGGATGATCTCCTTCTCCTCCTTCTCGTCGGGGTAGTCCACGAAGATCTTGAAGAGAAAGCGGTCCTGCTGCGCCTCCGGCAACGGATAGGTGCCCTCCTGTTCGAGCGGGTTCTGCGTGGCCAGCACGAAGAAGGGCTGCGGCAGCGCATGCACCTTGCCGCCGATCGAGGTCTGCTTCTCCTGCATCGCTTCGAGCATCGACGCCTGCGTCTTCGGTGGCGTGCGGTTGATCTCGTCCGCCAGGATGATGTTCGCGAAGATCGGCCCCGGCAGGAATTGGTACTCGCGCCGCCCGGTCACCGGATCCTCCTGGATGATGTCCGTGCCGGTGATGTCCGAGGGCATCAGGTCCGGCGTGAACTGGATGCGGCGGAAGGACAGCGAGAGCGCCTTCGCCAGGGAGGAGATGAGCAGCGTCTTGGCCAGCCCGGGCACGCCCTCAAGCAGGCAGTGGCCCCCCGCCAGCAGCGCCACCAGGATCTCGTCGACCACCTCGCGCTGGCCCACGATCACCTTGTTCAGCTCCTGGCGGATCCGCTCGTTGGCGGCATGGACGTCGGCGACCCCCTTGGCGTCCCCCTGGCCCACGGCAATGTGGTTTGGCACGGGCGGTGGCGCGGCGGCGGGTGCGGGGGGAGGGGCAGGCGGGGCCGCTGGCGGAGACGCCGGCCCGGCCGGGCCGGCGGCCGGCG
>CAZBDL010000454.1:0-3164 GCA_964490525.1 uncultured Victivallales bacterium
CCGGCCATCGGCGCGAGGCATTCTATGCCGCCGTCTTCACCACCATGGACAAGATGGCCCTGACCGCAGCCTTGCTCCTGCAGGGGTTCCTCCTTGCCGCCTCCGGCTTTGACGCGAACTTGGTGGCGCAAGGGGACGGCACCATCCGCTACTGGTTCCTGGCGCTGATGATCACCCAGCCGGTCGGCTTTGTGATCGGCCTGGCCGCGATCATCCTCTATCCACTGACCCGAGAGCGCTGCCAGGCCATACGGAACGAACTCGATGCGCGAAGCCAGGGGGCGGCATGAGGCCGGAGAGCGCAGGGCGGGGCATCCCGGCGCGGGAGTCCGCGCGGCGGGAAGGGATCAGCGCCGGGGCGAGTGCCGGTGAAGAAGGTTGCTCGGCGGATATCCGAGCTTTTGGCCGAACTGCCTGGAGAAGAAGAAGGGATCCTTGTACCCGAGGGCATGGGACACCTCCTTCACCGACCGGCCGGCAAGGAGCATGTTGACGGCCTCCTCGATCCGGCATTCAATGCGGTATTGCCCCATGCTGCGGCCGGCGGTGTCGAGGAAGCGCTTTCGCAGCAGTGAATAGCTCAAGGGAATGCCCCTCAGGATCTCCGGCAGCCGGCGGTCATTGGTGGCGTTTTCCCGGATGATCCTGCATGTCGCCTCATGAATCTGGTCGGATTCCTGCGCCTTCCTGCAGGCAAGGAGCTTCATGATCAGATGGAAGGCCTGCATCGGCAGCGTCGGCTCGTCTTTCCCCGCCCTCAGCAGGGAGACGAAGTCGTCGCACATCTTCAGCACGTCCAGGCTCAGGTCGATTTCGCGGACGATGCCCAGCTCGGGGATGCCGAAGAGATGCCTGAACATCGGCAGCACCCAAGCGTCATCCTGCTCCGGCTCGTGCCTGGTCCGCAGGTATATGCGCCGTTTTCCCTTGTCGGCCAGCATGCCATTCTTGCCCGGTGCCGTGCCGGCCGAGGGCGGGCATAGGCTCCTGTGGTCGGCAGGCGAACTGCGGAAGCGGAAGGCGATGAAGAATTCAAGCCACTGGCTGTCGGGGTCGATGGTCGTCGCGTGCGGCAGGCCCGGGATGCGAAAGAAGACCTTGCCGGGATGAAGCTGATGACGCTTCCTCCGCGAATCCACATAGAGGCCCTTGCCGCGCAACACGACGGAAAAGGAGAGCAGGGGGTATGATCCTCCCTGCCAATCGACGCGGTAGCCCTCCTTCTTCACGAATCCAGCGTCCAGGCTGTCGCCGCCGACATAGCGGTAATATGCGTTCTCCTTGCTGAACCTCGTCGGCAATTCCATCGCCGTTCCCCTGAGTTGGCGCAAGCCCCCATGCGTCATCCCCTGGAGGCCCTTCCCGTGACACCGGTGGTCAGATTATACATGCATATCGCCATTAAGTCCATTGCCTGGCGCGAACGTCTGCATATAGTCTGAAGGATACCAGGAACACCCCAGACCAAGGAGCTGTCAATGATGACCAAGGGCATGTGCGTCGCGGTGGCTCTATGGACGGCGTTTGCGGCCCGGGCCGAGGTCATGGTGTCGAACCTGTTCAGCGACAACATGGTCCTGCAGCGGGACATTCCGGCCCCGGTCTGGGGCACCGCCGATCCCGGCGAGAAGGTCGCCGTCAGCCTCGGGGAGGCGGTGGCGTCCGCGGTTGCCGACGACAAGGGCAGGTGGATGGCCAGGCTACCCGCGATGAGGGCGGATGCCACCCCACGGGACATGAGGATCCGCGGAACGAACACGATCGACATCAGGAATGTCCTCGTCGGCGATGTCTGGCTCTGTTCCGGCCAGTCCAACATGGAATTCGGGCTCCGTGGCTGCAAGGCGCCGGAGGACATCGCCTCCGCCGACCATCCGGGCATCCGCTGGCTCAAGATTGAAAAGCGGGCGTCATCCATTCCGCTGGTCGGGGGGATCGCGAGGACGTGGGAGGTCTGCACGCCGCGCATGGCCGGCAGCATCACGGCGGTTGGCTTCTATTACGCCCGGAAGATACAGCGGGAGACCGGGATTCCGATCGGGCTCATCGACAACAACTTTGGGGGGACAAACATCATTTCCTGGATTGCGCCGAGCGGCTACGAGATGGAGCCGTCGCTGGCGAAGTACACCCAGCAGATCATCGCGCGCGAAGCTGCGTACCGGGCCGAGCTGGCCATCTCGCTTGATCCGCTGGAGCAATGGATGCCCGCCGCCAGGCAGGCGCTGGCCGCCGGGCAACCGGTCCCTCCCCAGCCATTCCTGCCCGGCAATCTCATGTCCATCGGCGTCTCCGCCCTGTATAACGGGCAGATCCACCCGGTGCTGCCCTATGGCATCAAGGGGGTCATCTGGTATCAAGGGGAAGCGAACGGACACGAAGGCGACGAGTACTTCCATGAGATGTCAGCCCTGATCAGGGGCTGGCGGAAGGAATTTGGCCTTGGCGAATTCCCGTTCTATTACGTGCAGCTGGCCAACTTCAAGAGGCCGAGCGAGGATCCGCAGGGGGGTGACGGCTGGGCCCGCATCCGCATGGCCCAGCTCAAGTCGTTGCAGATCCCGAACACCGGCATGGCGGTCGCGATTGACCTTGCCGACGCCGACAATCCGGACAACATCCATCCGGCAAACAAGTACGACGTCGGCGAACGCCTCGCCTTATGGGCACTGGCAAGGGACTATGGCCAGACGTCCCTTGTCTGCAGCGGCCCGCTCTACAGATCCATGAAGGAAGAGGGGGGGAAGATCCGCATCGAATTCGACCATGTCGGATCCGGCCTGATGGTCGGCAAGAAGGAGGGGCGGAACCCCACCGGCGAAGACAAGGGGGCAAGGCTCAAGCGCTTCGCCATTGCCGGGGAGGACAGGAAGTGGGCATGGGCCGAGGCCGTCATCGACGGCGACACCATTGTCGTTTCCAGCCCTGCGGTCGCGAAGCCAGTTGCCGTCCGCTACGCCTACTCGATGAATCCGGCAGGCTGCAACCTCTACAACCGCGAAGGCCTTCCCGCATCGCCGTTTCGGACGGATGACTGGTGAGTCATGGCGACCAGGACGGAGATCCGGGTGCCATGACCAGGCCTTACCGGCGTTGCCTTAGGGCACCGCGAGATCCCGGGCGGCGAGGCCGACGCCGTTGTCGATGACGATGGCGGCGATGTC
>CAZBDL010000455.1:0-3161 GCA_964490525.1 uncultured Victivallales bacterium
AGCAGGATGACCTCCGGATCGCATTCCGCCGCCATCGCAAACGTGCGCCGGTTGTCGGTCAGGGCATGCACCTCGTAGGATGGCGGCGGGAAGATGTTCTCGATGAGCCGCAGGTTCAGCGGGGAATCGTCCACCACTAGCAGTCGCGCCGGCGGATGGAATGACGTGCCCTCGGTCACGGGCGTCGTCGGTTGGTCGAGGTCGTTGGCCATGCGTGCGAATCCTCCTGCCGCACAATACCGTCGCCGAGGGAACATGCAACCGGTCGCGCGGGGGGCGCGGGGTGCGTCATTTTGACCGCCCCCTTCCCGGTTTTTCCCCCACGGCAGCCAAACCGCCCATGCGCCATGATTGCCATGAAAGTATGTATCTGTCTTGTTGTAAATGAATTACATATTATGGAGAGGTTTTGGCATAGGTGGTGCTAGTAAAACTTGACGAAAGCGCGAGAAAACGACAGGCACCGCCCGGGCATCCTCGCCGGGCATGACCGAACGGAAAGGATCCGATCATGGGCAAGATCTTGGGCATAGACTTGGGGACGACGAACAGCTGCATGGCGGTCATGGAGCATGGCGAATCCAAGGTCATCCCGAATGCCGAGGGCGCGCGCACCACGCCATCGATCGTTGCCTTCACCAAGGGCGGCGAGCGGTTGGTCGGGCAGACAGCCAAGCGGCAGGGGGTGACCAATCCGCACCAGACGATCTACTCGATCAAGCGCTTCATGGGGCGCAAGTTCGACGAGGTGAAGCACGAGATCGAACTGGTCCCCTATAAGGTGGTCAAGGCGGCCAACGGCGACGCGCACGTCCAGATCGGCGACCGCACCTACTCCCCGCCGGAGATTTCGGCGATGATCCTCCAGAAGCTCAAGGCCGATGCCGAGGCCTACTTGGGCGAGGAGATCAAGGAGGCCGTGATCACCGTCCCGGCCTATTTCAACGACAGCCAGCGCCAGGCCACCAAGGATGCCGGTCGCATCGCCGGGCTCGACGTCAAGCGCATCATCAACGAACCCACCGCCGCGTCCCTGGCCTATGGCATGGACAAGAAGTCCGACGAGGCGATCGCGGTCTTCGACCTGGGCGGCGGCACTTTCGACATCTCCGTCCTCGAGATCGGCGACGGCGTCTTCGAGGTCAAGGCGACCAACGGCGACACCCACCTTGGCGGCGACGACTTCGACGAAGCCATTATCAACTGGCTGGTTGCCGAGTTCAAGCAGGCCGAGGGCGTCGACCTGCGCAAGGATCCCCAGTCCCTGCAGCGACTCAAGGAGGCCGCCGAGAAGGCCAAGTGCGAGCTGTCCACCAGCATGTCCACCGACATCAACCTGCCCTTCATCACCGCCACCGATTCCGGGCCGAAGCACCTCACCCAGGCCCTCTCCCGCGCCAAGCTCGAGCAGCTCATCGACGAACTGGCGACCCGCACCATGGCCCCCGTTCGCGCCTGCCTCAAGGACGCGGGGCTGGACGCCGGCAAGATCAAGGAGGTCGTGATGGTCGGCGGCATGACCCGCATGCCGAAGATCCAGGAGATCGCCAAGTCCCTGTTCGGGAAGGAGCCCCACAAGGGAGTCAATCCCGACGAGGTCGTCGCCCTCGGCGCCGCCATCCAGGGCGGGGTGCTCACCGGCCAGGTCGAGGACGTCGTCCTGCTCGACGTCACCCCGCTCTCCCTCGGCATTGAGACCCTGGGCGGCGTCTTTACCCGCCTGATCGAGCGCAACACCACCATCCCCACCCGCAAGAGCGAGATCTTCAGCACGGCGGCCGACAGCCAGCCGTCCGTCGAGATCCATGTCCTCCAGGGCGAGCGCCAGATGGCCCGCGACAACAAGAGCATCGGGCGATTCCGCCTCGACGGCATCCCCCCCGCCCCGCGCGGCATGCCCCAGATCGAGGTGACCTTCGACATCGACGCCAACGGCATCCTCAACGTCGCCGCCAAGGACCTCGGCACCGGCAAGGAGCAGAAGATCACCATCACCGCCTCCTCCGGGCTCTCCGACGACGAGGTCAAGAAGATGGTGCGCGAGGCCGAGGCCCACGCCGACCAGGACAAGGCCGAGAAGGAGAAGATCGACACCCGCAACCGCGCGGAGATGATGGTCTACCAGACCGAGAAGCAGCTCAAGGAGTTCGGCGACAAGCTGCCCGACAACGTCAAGCAGCCTGTCGAGCAGGGCATCGCCGACTTGAAGAAGGCCAAGGAGGCCGATGACACCGGACGGATGCGCGAGGTCATGAAGGACATCGAGGAGCACCTCATGAAGTTCGGCGAGGAGATCTACCGCCAGGCTGGCGCCCAGCAGCAGCAGGCCCCCGGCGGCACCCCCGGCAACGAGGCGGGCGGCGGCTCCGACCACGCCGGCGGCAAGGAGAAGGTCGTCGATGCCGAGATCGTCGACGACGACAAGAACTGAGGTCGGACCATCCCGTTCCGCCGCGTGGCAAAGGCGGCGCGGGGTGATTTCATTCACCCAGAGCAACCACAACCCATTCGCAACCGCAACCCACAACAGAGAAGGAGAGGCGAACATGGCAAAGGCCAAGATTCAGCCCCTCGGCGACCGCGTCCTGGTCAAGACCGTCGAAGAGAAGGAACAGATCAAGGGCGGCATCTTCATCCCGGACAGCGCCAAGGAGAAGCCCCAGGAGGCCAAGGTCATCGCGCTCGGCACCGGCAAGATCGACGACGACGGCAAGCGCGTCCCGTTCGACGTCAAGGTCGGCGACGTCGTCCTGACCAGCAAGTACGGCGGGACCGAGGTGAAGATCGACGACGTCGAATACAAGATCCTCAGCTCCAGCGACATCCTCGCCGTCATCGGCTAACCCCAACGCCATCAACCAAGGAGAACTTCCCACCATGGCAGCGAAGCAACTTATCTTCAGCGAGGACGCCCGCTACCGCGTGCTGCGCGGCGTCGAGCAGCTCAGCCGGGCCGTCAAGGCCACCCTCGGGCCCAAGGGCCGCAACGTCGTGCTCGACAAGAAGTTCGGCTCCCCGACCGTGACCAAGGACGGCGTCACCGTCGCCAAGGAGATCGAGCTCAAGGATCCGTTCGAGAACATGGGCGCGCAGATGGTGCGCGAGGTCGCCAGCAAGACCTCCGACATCGCCGGCGACGGCACCACCACCGCCACCGTCCT
>CAZBDL010000456.1:0-3150 GCA_964490525.1 uncultured Victivallales bacterium
CCAGTCCTTCTTGGACGGGCCGTCCACCGTCTTCTGCGTGGCGGTATAGGCATGGATGGTGGTCATCAGGCCGGTCTCGATGCCGATGCCTTCCTTGAGGAGGACGTGGACCAGGGGAGCCAGGCAGTTCGTCGTGCAGGAGGCGTTCGAGACGATGTGATGCTCGGCCGGATTGTATTCCTGGTGGTTGACGCCCATGACCAGGGTCTTGACGCCGCCCTTGCCGGGGGCGGAGATGATGACCTTCTTGGCGCCAGCGGCGAGATGGCCCTTGGCCTTCTCGAGGTCGGTGAAGAGGCCGGTGGACTCGATGACATAGTCCACGCCGAGGGCCTTCCAGGGCAACTGGTCGGGGGTCTTGGTCGCCATCACGCACTTGGTCTTGTGGCCATTGACCACAAGCATGTCCGCCTCGTCCTTGGACGGGTCGCTCTTGGCGGCGGAGACCTCGGCCTTGAAGCGGCCATGGACGGAGTCGTACTTGAGCTGGTAGGCAAAGTATTCAGCGTCGGTGGAGATGTCCACCACCGCGACCACATCGACCGCCTTGCCCAGCAGCCCCTGCTCGACGAGCGCCTGGAAGACCAGCCTGCCGATGCGCCCGAATCCGTTGATGCCGACCTTGATCATGACCCGATCCTTTCCTGGGTTGAGTTGGCGAATGGCCGCGCCGAGGCGGAATCCCTTCGGCGGAGCGCATAGTATACCCGCCCTCCGGGAAAAGTCAACCACCGGGGCGGCGGGCCGCGGCAGGCATGCGACCTGTCCCTTCCTCCCGCCCTCTTGCTCCATGCCCCCGGCCCCGCCTCGGCGATGGCGATACCCGACAGCAAACGGGCAATTTGCCGCCCTGCATCCAAGGCCCTTGCACCGGCCTTTTTCTAGCCGTCCACACTCATGTCGCCCACGCCATGAAGTAGATCCGGAGCCGCTTTGGGATGGTGAAGACGAACTGTCGATGCGGGACGGTGGCGAAGACATCCTCGCGGACAATTCCCTCTAATCAATACGGGTAGCGCGGAACTGTTCCGGGACGATGGTTCCAGAGCCGTCCTTGTTCAGATCATAATAGGCCCCGATTACATCGCCGGGCTGAAGCTTATCCACAGTGGTGACTCGGCCGTTGAGGAAGAGGGCGTCGGTTTCGTTCAGGACAAAGGTCCGCGTGGCGGATCCTTCCGCAATCCATTTTCCCAAGGTTTGGAAATTTAGTGCGGTCTGCTCGTCGAGTCCGGCTGCATCGCCAGCCTGTCGGATGAATTGCAGTCCGGGCAGCTCTCCAGCGGGTGGTGCGAAACGGACGGCGGTAACCGTTCCGTCTTCGGTGTCAACCGATTCGATTTTTCCGCAGAACCAGAGGTGCCGGTTGTAGCCGTAATCCGGCGCATCCCGCTCCGGGCCGCCGGGTTCGGGCGGGGCGAATTTTTCGCCGTCCCTTCGAAAGGGCTCGCGCGCCGGATCGGTCAGCCCGCCGTTGTTCAGCAGGGCGAGCAGTTCGCGCTCGATGGTGTTGACGTGCATGGTTTCGCCGCTGTAGTTGCCTTTGGTCCAGTAGTACCAGCCGCACGGCATGTCGCAGGCGATCTTCCCGTCGAGGTTCACCAGCGTCATGCGCGCATCGCCGCCTTCGGCGCCCCAGTCATTGCGGGTGGTCTGCGAATCATTGTCCAGCACACAAGGAACGGTAACATTGGGATAGCGCATATAGAACAGCTTGGCCGTGCGGGCGCGCTGCTCCTCGCTTTCGGGATGAAGGCTCATCGCCTTGCCTCCTTTCAGCGGGCCGAAATATTCCAGAGGGTTCATTCCGGCATCATGAATAGTGACATGCACGAACAGAAACTGCACCCGGTCGCCGCAGGCCCGTTTGAGCGGTTCGAGCATGGCCTGAACCTGCGGAAAATAGCAGTCCACCGGATCGGCCAGGATCAGCAGAACCGGCTTTTTGCCCCGGAAGGACGAGAGCTTGAGCAATCCTTTCTTCTCTTCAGGCACATCGTGCGTCACCTGCCGTCCGTCCGCCGCTGGACGATATTGTTCGAACAGGCGTGTCAGTTCTTCGACCGCTTCGGGCTTGAGAAAGGCGGTCGGATCAGAAACCCGCACATCGGAATAGTCCGGGCTGTGCAATGCATCCTCAAGCGTGCGCAAACAAAAATCGGGGGTCGGCTCGCCGGTCTGAAAAAAATTCATCCGGTTCGCCGGGAAGGGTTTGCTGAGGCCGATGTGGAAGGGAAGCAGTTTGGCGCCGGTGTGGGTAATGTTGATCAGGATCGCGTAATCCCTCAGCGCCTGCATATCGTCGTCCGTCAGCGGCTGATGCAGATACCCTTTGCGCAATGCCGCAATGCCCTGCACCTCGGCGTTTTTGTATGCTGTTTTGAGCGCATCGCCTTGCGTGGCGAATCGCTCATAGAACGGCAGTCGCTGCCCGTATTTCCCGAGGGTGTACACGAAGGCCTTGACCATCGGCATGTACGGCTGATCCTCGTCCGCGACCGGCTCGTCGGCCAACACCATCGGCAGCAGTTCCGCACCCTTGCCCGACTCCATAAACTGCAGGAATAATTCCATCTGCTGCTTTTCATCCGGCGGCAGCTTTTTCTGGGCATCGGGATACTCCGTGGTTGCGAGTACACAACCGGCGCGCAACTCCTCGAGCGAGGCGACAGCGGCACGTTGCACACACAGAACGGTCAGTAAAATGACGACGGTTTTTTTCATCAACGATCTCCTTAAGCTGATTCTATCGCGGTAGGAGCAAGGTATATTGTTTACCATAAGAGCTTTACATTTACATTAAAGATATTATCACGCCCGGCGACATGATTTTATCGGTTTCATGCCTGTTTTCATGGAGTGTATCGTCGTTTCTGTAATTTCATGGCCGCCGGTTGGCAGCGGCCTTAACCGCCAAGAAAGAGGGCCACATCGTATCCCTGTCCAGAACAAAGTGCCACAAAGTCTTGGATGGAGGATGGCGACATGACACATGACGCACAAGGTTTTATTGCGGGTTTATTGCGGTCGGGTTTATTGCGGTCGGTTTATTGCGGTCGGAGTAAGATATATTGTTTATCACAAGCATGTTACACTTACAATCAATATTTTATCACGCCCGGCGACATGAATTTATGACGGCATTTATTC
>CAZBDL010000457.1:0-3109 GCA_964490525.1 uncultured Victivallales bacterium
GCCAGCAGACTACGGAGATTGCCCAGCAATGGACTCGCATTGACGCGATGAAGGCCGCTGACGATGTTGGCGCAGTGGAAGCGGACCTCCTCGTCGGCGACCAGTTCGCCGCTGATCTTGCGGAACTTGCTCGGGGTCGCCCCGGCGATGACCATGATGCCGTCGCCGCCGCTGCCGTGGGCCGGCTTGAGGACGAAGTCGCCGAGGCGGCGCAGGCGCGGGATGGCCGTGCGTGCGTCATGCTGCGATGCCAGCACGGCATACAGTTCGGGCACGGCCACCCCGGCCGCCTGGGCCATGCGCTTGGTCTGGAGCTTGTCGTCGACCAGCGGATAGAGGTGTCGCCGGTTGTAGCGCAGGATGTAGTCGCCGTTGCGGCGGTTCATCCCCAGCACGCCGAGGCGGCGAATCCGGTGCAGGCGGCGGAGCAGTTCAATCATGGGCGGCAACCCGGTCGTCGGCCAAGGCCCTGAAGCGGAACAGTTCGAGCAGGCGGTAGCCGGTGTAGCGGCCAATCAGCAGCGTGCCGGCGAGGACCAGCAGGAGCAGTTCGGGAAAGACGAAGAGCAGGTGCGCCGTCAGGGCGCTGACCAAAACCGGATAGGCGATCAGGGAGACGACCAGGCTGCCCAGTCCCTGCTTCATCGCCTCGCCTCCGCCCCGCTCCTCCCAGACCACCGACATGCGCTCGATGGTCATGGTGATGATCACCAGGGGAAAGAGGGCCACCGAAAGGCCCTGGCCCAGTTCGAGGCGGTGGGAGAGGATGCTGACCGCCATCATCATCATCACCACAATGGTGAGGACGGCGGCGAGCCGGGGCACCATCAGCAGCTTGAGCCGGGCGAGATAGGCGCGCAGGAGCAGGCCGACGCCGACGAGCAGGACGAGCAGGATGATGCCGTAGGTCAGCCCGGTCTGGCGGAAGGAAAGGGCGATGAGCACGGGCATGAAGGTGCCGAAGGTCTGGATGCCGACGACATTGCGGAAGAGCACCATGATCAGCACCCCGACCGGCACCATTAGCAGCACCCGGTAGAGCGCCTGCACCCGCAGCGGCAGGCTGAACGGGGAGAAGGCGGTAAGCAGGTGGCGGGCATGGCGCCCCCCGCCCACGGCCGTCTGGATCAGGCGCGAGCGGTCGCGGCTGACGGAGACCGTGGTGACGATGTCCTGGCCGCCGCGCAAGGCCCGGCCCAGGGGCAGCAGGCCATGCCACCAGGTGAAGTACTCGCGCGGCATCTCGGGTTCGCCGGTGAGGATGCTGTAGGTTTGCCAGCGACCCTCGTTCCACACCTCCAGCCAATTCAGGATCGGCACCTCGTGAGCGCTTTCCTGGAGCCGGATGCCATTTGCCGTGCGGGCCGGGTAGCCGGCATGGCGCAGCAGCGCGGCCGCGACCCGGGTGCGGTCCTTCAGGGTCGGGGCCGGCTCGGTGAAGAAGACGGCCATGTTGTCGTCCGCAGCCGGATTGTTGAGCAGCAGGACCAGTTCCGAGACCAGCGAGTCGGTGTCGGCCGACTTCTCCCGGAGGTCGCCGATGATCGCGTCCGCCGCCGCCGCCAGAATGCCCCCGAATCCGCTCTTCGCCGGCTCTGGCGGGGACGACGGTGGCGGTGTGCTGTCCAGGCGCGGCGTGACAATCGCCCGGTAGTAGAGGGTCTGCTCACCGCTGGCCCGGGCGATACTCCAGGTTGAGCGGCGGCGTCCCGGGGTCTCGCTGGTCCGGCGACCATATCGGCGGCTGATGAAGTGCTCGCCGAGGATCTGGTAATGGGCCTGGTTTTCCGGCAGGGAGAGGACGACCTTGGCCGGGCCGCCCTCGCCGCGGAAGCGTAGCTCGGTCTCGATGATCCAAACCTCCGACTCGGAGTCCGGCAGCAGAGGCAGCTTCAGCCGGACCAGCTTGTAGGCGAAGAGGCCGAGCCCCCCGAGGATCAGGGCGAGCACCAGGATGTGGAAATGGCGCTGGTTCATGGGGCGGGAACCCGGGCGGGATTGGCCTTGGTGCGGAAGGTGGCGGAGGGGTTGACCTCCACGCCCGCCTGCTGCAGGTAGGTCCGTCCGAGGAGCAACCGGTAGTTCAGCGGGGAACGGTCCTCGAGGTTGACCTCGGTCTCATGGTAGGTGTCCGCCAGGACGATGCCGAGCTTGATCACGGGCCTCTCCTTCAGGGAGCCGTCACGCTCCTTGATGCTGACCATGCGCACCAGCTCCCGCTCAAAGGTGTAGGGGTCGTCGTGCCGGTCGCGGGCGGTGAAGCGGACCCAGGTGCGTCCATCACGCTCCGTCGTGGTGAATTCCGGGGCATGGATCGACGAGGTCTTGGCTCCGGTGTCAAGCTTGGCCACCAGGGCGTATCCGCCGGGGCAGACCAGGACGCGCTCCAGCCATCCTGCGCGTGGGCCGCCCGCCGGCGGGTGCTCACGCAAGAAGGGCGATGTGGCCTCTTCGTAGGGATCGCGGCAGGAGGTTGCCAGGCCGGACAGGATGCCGATGGCGAGTGCCATCCATAGTCTCATGGGACGATCTCCGTGGACACCGCGGCCTGTCCCGGAAGTCCACCGGGGCGGCGATGCGGAAAGCCTGTACAAGTAGCCGAAGCTGGGCGAAATGCAATGATGTGCGGGCGAAGCCGAACGGGGAGGGGAGAGGTTGAAGGTGGCTTCAGTTGTCGACGATCTCGAGATTGACCGAAAGGGTCATGGCACCGTTGGGAGGGGCAGGCAAGGTGGTCAGGCCGGCCAGCAGAGCCTCGACCGAAGCGTCCATCGGGGCGATGCCGCTGCGCCGGGTGATGGCGGCGGACTTGACCCGGCCGCCGGCATCGAGGGAAAGACTGACCGCGACTGTCGGCTTGCGCCCCCCCAGTTCGGCGCGCCCAGGCTGGGCCCAGCGCTGGTAGAGGAACGCGGCGATGGTCTCGTAGTAGCTGGCGGGGATTTGGGACACCGGGCCGACCGGGCCGACCGGCGCGACGCGCATCTGGCGGCTGCGTAGGCGGGCCTCGATGTCGGCGGCGGAAACCTGGGGCGGCGCAGGCTGGCTGTTCCGGACCACGTCCTTGGAGATGGTGATGTCCTTGGCCGAGCGCGGCTGCCAGGTCGGC
>CAZBDL010000458.1:0-3109 GCA_964490525.1 uncultured Victivallales bacterium
ACGGAACTGTTGAAAACAACAACGAAAGCACCGTTGATAACTCGGCAACGGGTAACCGATTCGGCCCGCATCTTCTCGACCACTTTCGTCCGGCTCGCGTCGGCCTTCGCGCGGGCGTCAGAAACGGCCGCCTTGGCTCCCAGGACGGCCATCGAGGCCTCGATGGCCTTGGATCGGGTTTGAAGCTCGATGGCGCGTTTCTGGGCCTGCTGGCGGGCCTTCTCTTCGGCACGCTCCCGGTCGGCGTGAGCTTGAGTGAAGGGAATGCGCTCAGGCAGGCGGGGAGGGGGGAGGGGTTGAGGCCTCGGCGTCTTCACCTCGGGGATCTCCGGCGTCGGGGCATTGACTCGCCCGTAGAAGCTGCGGATCGACTCGTGCTTGGCCTTGCTGCCCTCGATGCCGCGCTGAAGGCCGAGGGGCTTCAGCGCTGCGGCGTAGTCGTCCTGGAGCTTCACGAGCTGCTGCGGGCCGAACAGGCTGGCCGCATCGAGCTTGCCGTCTTCGCGCAGGGGGACGACCAGGGCTTGAATGTGCGGCGTGGCTTCGTCCAGGTGCAGGACGGCGCTGGCCAGCCGGTCGCCGTACCGCTCCTGGAGGAACTGGCTGGCCAGCTTCACCCAGGACTCCATCCGGCCTTTGTCCCAGGTGCCGGCCGCTGCGGGGTTCTCCGGGCGGAAGTACTCGGGGCTGGCCGTCAGGAGGTGTTCCATCGCCAGCACGGCATTCGACCGGCGCTTCTCCGGCAGAAGGGCTTTGACGTCGGCGGCAGGGTCTCCGGAGCCGACCAGGAGCCGGATCGACCGCGCAGGATCGGCATTGGGCGTCGGGCGTTCACGCATGTGGTGTTGGCCGAGCTTGGTGAGTCCGGTGGTGGTCTTGACCTTCTCGACTCGGGCGATGGCAAAGGGCACGGTGGGGTGTTTGTCGTAGTAGGCGGGATGCGAATACTGTAACCCACTATAGAATTTTACGCCACCCCTCCGGGGATGGCTCCAAATTCTGTGGGCCAAAGGCTCCGCCTCTGGACTCCCCAGGCCGCCCCAACGGGGGCGGCTTACAGGTTCGATCCTGCTTCGCTGGTCGAACCCTTCGGGCTGCTACGGAAAGAAAACGGGGGTCGGGCTGCACCGGCTATCGGGGATGTTTTGACGGTACAGAGGTACAGCACCAGGCCGGCCATTTCTTTTCCGTAGTAGGCAGGCAAGCCCGTCAGGGCGCGCAGCTTGGCGGACTGGCGAAGGGCCGGCGAATGCCGCCCCGCAGCCTTGGCTGCTCGTTTGTTTTTCCTCCAGCCCGGGGGTTGCGGAGCAACCCGTAGAGGGCTGCTCGACTCGCCTCTAAAGAGCAGAGAGAGAAGAGAACGGTCCGTAAAGCCGCATTCTTACGTGATCGCTGAGACAAAATCTGGATGTTCTGAGACAAAATTTCAACAATCAGAGACAGAATCGGCTTTATTTTTGTCT
The DNA here is from genome assembly GCA_964490525.1 of uncultured Victivallales bacterium. Taxonomy (GTDB): domain Bacteria; phylum Verrucomicrobiota; class Lentisphaeria; order Victivallales; family CAZBDL01; genus CAZBDL01. The sequence continues at coordinate 1,464 of CAZBDL010000458.1, forward strand.
CAACATCGACATACAATGTCCGTTGTTGAGACAAAAATGAGGGTAGAAAATGGACTTGCCGAACCTGAAAAAGCTGGAATTCTCGCCTGACCTGAATCCACTTGTTGACCCGACGACAGTCCCAGTGAAGAAGAAAAGGGTTCGGTCTGGCCTGGCAGAAAGAACCTTGATGGATGAGGCTGGCAACCACGTTGCCAGCAGCGTGATTCACCAGATCGAAGAGACAGACACAGACCAGTTTGTGAAGGTCTTCGCGGCGGGCATTGCCGCGACTTATGACCTGTCGAAGACAGGGCAGAAGGTGTTTCAAGCGATCCTGCAGGAGTACGAGCGAGAGCCGATGTCTGGGGGCTTTGCTGAGGCTGTTTATCTGGCGTGGTTCGGCAATGGGCTATCTGGCCGGGACATAGGCATGAGTGAGAAAACCTTTCAGCGCGGGCTGAAGGAGTTGCTGGCCAAGAACTTCCTTGCTCCGAAGGCACCTTCGCTGTTCTGGGTCAATCCTGCGCTCTTCTTCAAGGGCGATAGAGTGCTGTTCGTGAAGGAGTATCGGCGGCGCAAGAAAACCAGCGCCGAACGACTGGAAGAGCAGGGCCAGCAGCGCCTCGTCGACTGAGGCGGTCTAGGGTCTAGGCCCTAGGCTCTCACATCGTGAGCGACGGGCCATTCCGCTTCAGGGCGAGATCCTCGGCAGGCCGGGCGGCCTGCTCTCGCCGGATCTGTTCGGCGCGGAAGTGGTGCTGCAGCAGCTCGTTCCAGTCCTTCGCCACGGTCGGCGGCTTGTCGCGGACGCCACCGGCGGCGATCACCACCTCCGCGAGCTTCGCACCGGCCACGTCACGGTCGAAGGCCGCGACGAGCTTCCGGCCGGCGTCGGCCTCGCGCTTGACCATCTCTTCGAGCTTGTCGCGGCTGCTGCCGGTCGTGCTGATGATGCGCAGCGCCTGGCCTTCGTGCAGCGCGGCGTAGCTCAGGGCGTCAATGGCCGACTCGACGAAGACGGCCTTCGGGGCGTCGGGGGCGGTCTGTAGGACGAACGCGCCTTTCTTGCCTCGAACGCCGTGGTAGGTGCCTTCCGTGCCTCTCAGCTCAACGCCGCCAGTGTCGAGCTTGAAGGCGGCATTGACGAACGTCGCGCCTTTGGCCGTCGTCCAGCTCGCGGCGAAGACCTTGCCTTTCTCCATCGCCCAGTCGACCAGACGGGCCGGCAGCTTCCGCACTTCGGTCAGGTACGTCCTGACCTTCTGAGCGTGCGCCGCTTGCTTGCTGGGGGCTGGGACTGGCGAGGGGGCGGGGGTCTCGACCACACGCTCTGCGGCTTCCTTGGCGGTGGTCATGGCCGCGCCGATCGCGGCCTCCTTGCCGAACTCAGCGCCGAGCCAGGCGATGGCCTGCTTCGCGTCGACGCCGAGCTGCTGCATCACCAGGTCGATGGCACCGCCACCGCCCTGGTCAAGATCGTGGTTGAAGAACTTCGAGCCGGTGACGGTGATCCGGCCGGCCGGGGTCTTCCAGTTCTTCGCGTCGGCCGTGTCGCGCTTCGCACCGAGCCGTTCCAGCACCTGGTCAAGCGGAACGTCTCGGACGCGGGCCGATTCGGCCCGCATCTTCTCGACCACTTTCGTCCGGCTCGCGTCGGCCTTCGC
>CAZBDL010000459.1:0-3108 GCA_964490525.1 uncultured Victivallales bacterium
ACGCTCCCCTCCCGAACTGTCCTGCAAGCCTGTCCACGGTCCGGTCCGCCGCGGCTATCCGCTCCGTTGCGTCGGCGATGCGCTCCAGCCTGCCGCTGATTTCAGCCAGGACGTCGAACATCGTCTCGTCGATCACGCTCTCCCTCCTCACTTCCCGGCGACCAAGACCGGCTTGCCGGTGGCTTCCTGGAGGCGCCGCTTGAACAGGGCCTCGTCGCTGTTCTGGTCGCTGAGGTGCAACAGGTGAATCTCCCGCACCTGGCTCAGGTCGTTAGCCGCCAGGAACGCCAGCAGGGTCTCGATGCTCATGTGGTTGCGCATGACCCGGTTTTTGTGCTCGACCGGTATGGTCCCGTTGGCGACATTCTCCCGCAGGATCCGCCAGCTATGGTTCGCCTCGATCAACAGGTGCGTGAGGCCCTGAAATCGGTACCGGCAGTAGGCGGAATCCGTCAGGTACAGGAGCTTCCCCGCCGCCCCGGCCAGCAGAAACCCCAGGGGCTCGGCGGCATCGTGCACGGCGTCGAACGGCAGGATGGTCCAAGTGCCGATTCGGAACTGCCGCATGGCCTGGATGGGACGCGCCCGGTGCCCGGTGAGCCCCAGGGCCTCGATTGTGCCGGCTGACGTGTAGACGTCAACGCCCGCTTTCATCAGGTCTGCCGCCGCCCGGCAGTGGTCCAGGTGCTCGTGGCTGATGAGGCAGCCAGCCAGCCCCGACACCCCGAACCCCAGACCCCGGCGGATGTCGGCAAACCGGATCCCCGGGTCCAGCAGCAGGCGGGTCTGACCGTCGCTCACCGCGTAGCAGTTGCCCGCGCTGCTGCTGGCCAGGACCTGGATGTCCACCTCAGAACCCCGGCATGCGCGCCTGGCGGCCCGCGCCGGATGCGGCGGGCTCGCGCTTGGGTTGCGGCTGCTCGGCCGGCTGCGCCTCCGCGGCCTGGAGCTCTGCGGGCGCGTCGGCCTGGCCGCCAGCGTCGTCTGCCGGCGGTTCGGAGGCGTCGGTGTCCTGGTCCTCGGTTTCAACGTCGATCAGCCGGTAGTTGGCCTCGCCCTCGACCTCGCGCTCGAATGACTCTTCGGCCTCCTGTGCCTCGATATAGGCATAGGACCGGGAATTGACCTTGCGGGGGTCCAGAGGCAATTTGTCAGCGACGCGGTGGACGACGGTCTTGAACATCATTTCCTCGCGCCACTTGTTGTCCGCCCAAAAATCCTTGGTCTGGGCACCGGCCTCGGCCTTCTTGAAGTCGCGCTCGGTGACGAGCACCAGGCGGTTCTTCGTGGGGTCGGCATAACGGATGTAGCCGAAGCCGCCGATGACCCGACCACGGTCGAATGGATTGGTGATCCGAAACTCGTAGTTCTCCACCTCGTTGTTCATCGACTTCACATGCGGCACGAACACATCAGTCTCATACACCAGCTCGTACCGGACTTCGAGCGGCTCCTCCACAGCCAGCTTGCGCCGGCACAGGTCTTTGCCCACGTAGCCGACCCGCAGGTCGATATCATACTTCTTCAGCCGCTTATTCCAATAGGGAATCGGGTGGATGTGGTTCGGGATCAGGGCGTCCAGTCCGAGGCTGACTCGGTGCACGGTGTCGAGCGCCAGCTTTGCCATGTTGACGTTTTCCCAGCGGAGGGGCGTGGCATTGGTCCGGTTTTGCTCCTCTCGCTTGGCCTCCAGGGCTTTGAGTTGTGCATCGACCTTCAGGAACATGTGCTGCGCCAGGGTCTTCTCGTAGTCAGTCCAGGCCAGAGCATCACCTATCTCGGCCGTGAAGTGCTTTTCGACCGAGGCCACAAACTTGGCGCTGGTCGTTTCGGCTAGGGCCGCCTGCTGCCCGTTCTGGCCGTTTTGTGGCGCGCTCTGACCACGCTGCCGCCCATTGTCCTGTCCATGTTGCTGGCCTGCCAACTAAACCGCCTCCCTTGCGTACTCCCGGGCCGGCTCCCGCTCGACCCGGAGGGTCTTATCCCGGGCCGATACGATCAGGCGGATCACCTGTGCCTCGATCCGCCGCGGCCGCACGACGCTTTCCATGCGGTCGCAAAATACCGGGGCCCGGAAACCGTAGTGCCGCCCCAGCACGTCGATGATCTCCAGCCCGGCGTTGATCTCACCGGCGGTATTGAGCCCGCCGCCATAAGGGACGCCGTCCACCAAGGCCACGCAGCAGGGCTCCGTGCCACCGTTGATCAGGCGTTCGCTGAGCTTCCAGCGGACCGTCTCGAAGTACGCGTTGACCCGCTCCTCCAAGAGGTCCGCCTGCCGCAGCTCGAACTGCTCCATGAGATAGAGCTGACGCTCCAGTTCCTCCAACTCAGCGGCCCGCTCGCGCTCCTGGGCCTTCAGCTCCTCGATCCGCGTCTCGCCCGCCGCCCGCTGTGCGATGCGGCCCAGGTCTGCCTCGACGCCGGCAATCTGCTCGTCGAGCGTGGCGATCTCCACCGAGACCTTTTCCAGGGCCTCACGGTTGCCAGCCTGCAGCGCGGTTATCTCGTCCTCGACCTCGCGCCGCTCGATGGCCAGGGCCACATAGTCCGGATCGGCCTCAACCTCCGGGGCCTCACTCTGCAGCCGCTCGATGCGGGCTTGGATCTCGGCGGCCCGGACCTCAAGCGCGGCGAACTCCTTTTCTGCTGCCTCGGCGTCCGCCCGACGGGCCGCGGCCGCTTCCTGCTCGGCCTTGCACTGCGCCGCGGCCCGCTTGCCCTCGGCCTCGATGTGCTCCAACTCCGCCGATTTAGCCGCGTTGAAGTCGGCCAGGGCCTTGTCGCGGGCGGCCTGGACCTGATCTGCGGGTAATGCCCGTCCACAGGTCGGGCACGTATCCTCCGTGGAGTCCGAAAACTGCTGCTGGTCCACGCTATACCAATCGGCGCGGAGTTGCTCGACGCGCGCCTGCCACCGGGCGGCGTCCCGCTCCGCGGCCTCGGCGTCGGCCCGGGCCCTGCTGGCCTCGCGGTGCTTGGCATCGATCGCGGCCTGTAGCTCCCCCAACTTCCGCCGCTCCACCTGGATGGCCTCGGTGACCCCGGCCATGACGCGCCGCTTGATCTGCTCCAACTCGGTGTCGATCTCGGCGATGCGCCGCCGCA
>CAZBDL010000460.1:0-3104 GCA_964490525.1 uncultured Victivallales bacterium
CGGTCCGGGCGCCGCCGCCATGTCTGCCACGCCCAAGGCCGAGGCCAGGCCGTCCAGATCCGCGGTCGGCGCCTCCAGCGTCGGCGGCGTCAGGCGCACCGCCCGCTTCTCGGTCAGCGGCGCCCCGGCGCACGGCAGCTCCTCGCCCCCGCCATGGACCACCATCAGGTCGTGCTCGAAGAGCGATTCCGGGGGCACCTCGACGGCGATCTCGCCGACGATCCGCACCCGGCAGGCGAGGCGCATCCCGGCGGCAATCTCCGCCTCATTCAGGTGCCGACGGCATTCCGGGCTGGGCGGCAGTTCCCCCTCGCTCACCCGCACCCGGCACTTGCCGCAGGTCCCCGCCCCCGCGCAGGGCGTACGCACCAGGATCCCGGCCCGCGCCAGGCATTCGAACAGCGATGTTCCCGGCAAGGCAAACACCGCCTTGCCGTACTGGGGAAAGCGAACCTTGATCTCGTGCATAACAGGCGGTTCCTGGAAGGTTGCTGGTGTGGCGGTTGTGCGGAAGCGGCGGCATGCCGGTCCGCCGCCCAGGCTCGGAATTGGGGATTTCGGAGCGATAGTATACTTCCCCTGTCGAGCCATGGCGAGAGGTTCAGGCGATGAATCCGCTGACCGTCTTCTTCGTTTCCGGGTGTTCCTTCTGGTTCGGGCTGGTGCTGCTCGTTCTCGGGGCGGCCCTGAGCCTGCGCGAGCAGGGCTGGATATCTTGGGCCGGGGCGCGCCTGCCGATGGAGCCTCTTGCAATATCTCGCGTGAGCGGCGTTGCGAGCGCGGGAGCTGTGGATACGCCTCTGGTGCCGGGGGGCGTACCGCGTGCCGTCCGTCCCCCGGCGCCAGAGGATGGAGACGCGGTTCCCCCGCCGCAATCCGCCATGGGCGGACGGCATCCGCTTGCGGCGACTGCCATCGTTTCGGAGGCGTCAACGATGGCTTCAGCATCGCTTCCACCTCCGAACCGCGGCATTCATCCGCAATCGGTCGGCCGCGCCGTCACGGGAGGTATTGCAAGAGGCTCGATGGTCTTCGGCGGATTTGGCGTCGCCCTCTCCGCGACCCCCATGCCCGCGGGGCTCTCCTGGCTCCTGGCGGTCGCCCTGGCCAGCCTCCTGCTGGCGCTTCACCTGCCGGGGGAGGCCCGCCCGCCCCGCCTGCTCCTAGCCCTGCGCCTGGCCCTGGTCCTGGCCTGCCTTGCCGCCGCCGCCGTCGAGGCCCCCCATGCCTGGATCCCGCGCCTGCCCGCCGCCGACCACCGGCAACTGGTGGTCATCGGCGACTCGATCACGGCCGGCATCGGCTTTGCCGGCGAACGCACCTGGCCCGAGGTCCTCACCGCCGAGACCGGCATCCCCGTCCGCTCCCTCGCCGTCGGCGGCGGCACCTGCGCCTCCGCCTTGCCCGATGCCGCCCGCATCCCCGCCGACGCCACCCTCGTGCTCCTGGAGATCGGCGGCAACGACATTCTCGGCCGCACCTCCCTGCCGCGCTTCGCCGATGACCTTGACCGGCTCATGGCCGCCGTCTCCGCGCCCGGACGCACCGTGGTCATGCTCGAGGTGCCCGCCCCCCCCTTCCATACCGGCTATATCGCCGCCCAGCGTCGCCTCGCCCGTCAGCATCGCATCGTCCTTCTCCCCCGACAGGTCTTCGCCTCCTTCTTTGGCTGGGGATACGATACCGTCGATGGCCTCCATCTCGCCAATTCCGGACACCGGCGCATGGCCCGGCGGCTCGCCCGCATCCTGCCTCTTCCCCAGGCCATTGACGAATAGGGAAACTGCCTCGATGAAGGCCCACATCCTCCAGCATGTCCCCTTCGAGGGGATCGGCAGCATGGCCCCCTGGCTCGCCGCGCGCGGCGCGACCGTCACCACGACGCGCCTCTTCGCCAACGATCCCTTGCCGACCCTGGACGGCCTCTCGCTGGTCGTCGCCATGGGCGGGCCGATGAGCGTCAACGACGAGGCTGAACGGCCTTGGCTGCGGGCCGAGAAGGCCTTTGTCCGCGAGGCGATCCAGGCCGGCATCCCGATGCTTGGCGTCTGCCTCGGCGCCCAGCTCATCGCCAGCGCCCTCGGCGCCCGGGTCTACCCCAATCCCGTGCGCGAGATCGGCTGGTTCGAGGTCGACGCCGCCCCCGGCGACGACCTCTTCCCGGAGCGCTTCATGGCCTTCCACTGGCACGGCGAGACCTTCGACCTGCCCCCGGGGGCCCGACGCCTGGCCTCCCCCCCCGCCTGCGCCAACCAGGCCTTCTGCCTCGGCCCGCGCACCCTCGGCCTGCAGTTCCACCTCGAGACCACCCCGGACACCCTCGACGCCCTCGTCCGCCATTGCCGCGACGAATTGGCCCGGCCCGGCAACGTCCAGCCCGAGCCCGAGATCCGCGCCGCACTCCCCGCGCGCTTCACCGACGCCAACCGACTCATGGCCCGCCTCCTCGACCGCCTCGCCCGACGTTGACCCGCCGCCCCGCGGCGCGGTCGGCGAACCGTCATGGTTGCGGGGAGGGGACGATCTCCAGCAGGACGAGGATGCGGTGGGTGCGGGTGGCGTCGGCGGCGCCGGTGAAGAGGCGTCCGAACCAGGTGCCCGGAGCCGTTGCCGTGTCCTGGGCCAGCCGACGTTCGAGGCCCCCGAGGAGGAGGCGTCCGCCGGTCGTCGGCAGGGAGGCGCGGGAGGCGAAGCCGGAGCGCGAGGTGCGTCCGTCGCCGAGGTCGCTGACCATGGCGACCTGGAGGTCGAGGGCGACGGTTTCCGCGGCGATGGCGGGGATGGCGCGCAGGTGGAAGCCGGGGTCGTGGGTGGCGCTGGGGCCGAGGCGGAACTCCTGGCGGTGGGCGACGACGCCTTCGCCCCGGGTCACGATGGTCGCCTGGCCGGCGCTGGCGAGGGCCTCCAGGAAGCGCGCGTCCCAGGCGGGTGCGAAGTTCGCATGGCTGGTCGGTGGCGTGGCCGTGCCCGCCTGCAGGCCGGCCGACATCAGGGCGGCCCCCGGGCCGTTGCGCCAGGCCTCGTAGTCGCTGCCCAGGCGCGTCTCGTCGTTGGTCTGCAGTTCGTAGGCGGTGACGGCCAGGCGGATCTGCGGGATCGGCTGG
>CAZBDL010000461.1:0-3102 GCA_964490525.1 uncultured Victivallales bacterium
GCCCGGCTGGCGGTTGATCCGCGCCGCTAGCGCCGCCACCGTCTCGGGATGTCCGCCCGCCGTGCTGCGCACCTCCTGGATCAACGCATGGCGCAGGTAGATGGTCCCGCACAGGAAGGTGGCCACGACGCCCCACAGGAACCCCGCCGCGAAGATCCGCCAGAATTTCTTGTCCGCCAGCAATGACATGTCCGTGCCTCCATGGATGGACTCGGCAATCCGCCCCGAATGACTATAGCCGGGATGGCCCCAATGGCAATGGCTTGCCTTTCGATGGCCGTCCCGTATGGTAACGCCAAGGCCATGGCCGACTGGACGGACGTTGAACGTTGAATGTTGAGCGTTGAGCGTTGAATGTTCTTGGACGCCGATGAGCATCTTTGGCGCCCTCGGGGCATGGGCAGGGAAGGCGATGAGCGCGATGATGACGGGAACCACGGGCGTCGGCGGCAGCCGGGTATGGCTGGACATCAGCCTGTCGACCCTGCGTGCGAACTTCGCGAAGATCCGGGAGGCGGTGGCACCGTGCCAGGTCATGGCCGTGCTCAAGGCCAACGCCTATGGCCTCGGCGTGCGCCCGATCGCCCAGGCGCTGGCCGAGGCCGGGGCCGTCGGCTTCGGCGTCGCCGAGCTCAAGGAGGCCCTGAACCTGGCCGAGGTCGGCCTGCCGGTGCAGATCCTCGGCGGCGTCCTGCCCGAGGAGATTGCCCCCGCCGTCGCCGCCGGCATCGTCCTGCCGGTCACCGACCTCGCCACGGCGCGGCGGATCAGCGCCGAGTCCATCCGCCAGGGCCGCACCACCGAGATCCATTTCCTGGTCGACACCGGCATGGGCCGCCTGGGCATCCTGGCGGCCGAGGCGGAAACGGTCATCCGCGAGGCGGTGGGCTTGCCCGGCCTCGCCTGTCGCGGCATCTACTCGCATTTCCCGGTCGCCTACCATGCGGGCGGCGAATACACCCTGCGCCAGGTGGCGACGTTCCGGGACCTGCTCGACCGGCTGGCGGCGGCGGACATCCGGTTCGACAAGATCCACATCGCCAACAGCGACGCGGTCAACAACTTCCCCGACCCCGCCTGCCGCGCGCCCTTCAACCTGGTGCGCACCGGCATCAACCTGCACGGCTCCTTCGACACTGAAGGCAAGCGCGCCCTTCGCCTCGAGCCGGTGCTCTCCCTGAAGACCCGCCTGGTCGCCGTCCGCACCCTGCCCGCCGGCATGAGCCTCGGCTACGGCTGCACCTACACCCTGCCCCGCGCAATGACCGTCGGCACCGTCTCCGCCGGCTATGCCGACGGCCTTCCCCTGGCCCTCTCCAACCGCGGCCATGTCCTGATCCGCGGGACGCCATGCCCCGTCCTCGGCCGCGTCTCCATGGACTACACCACCGTCTCCCTCGAGCAGGTTCCCGACGCCATGGTCGGCGACGAGGTCGTTTGCCTCGGCGGCGAAGGCGTCAACGCCGTCTCCGTCGAGCTGTGGGCCCAGCTCAAGGGCACCCACCCGTATGAGATCATCTGCTCCTTCGGCTCCCGCGTCGAACGGCGGTACCTCGTCGACGAGAACCCGCCGGCCACCCCGGGCAATATCGCCGCCCTCGCAGGCGTTTGATGGTCAGTCATCAACCCCCAGCAAGGAGGACTCGGCCATGAACCCCGCACCGAAAGGCACCCTGAACCTGCTGGTCACGGCCTTGCTGCTCGCCGGCATCGTCGCCTGGGCTGGCCCGGCCAGACGGCGCGCCGACCGGAACCAGGATGGCACCGTCGATCGCCACGAACGCCGGGAGGCGCGCGAGCGCCTGCAGGAAAAGGCCCAGGTGGACAAGCGCTGGGAAGAGAAGGCCGACCGCAACGACGACGGCGTGGTCGGTCGCGGCGAGGCCCGCAGCTTCTGGCGCCACCAGCGCAGCAAGGTCAATACCGAGGTCGAGAAGAAGTATGATGCCGACGGCGACGGCACGCTCGATCCGGCCGAGGCCCGGAAGATGCTCAAGGACCGTTGGCTGCTGGTCAAGACCGACGGCAAGGCCAAGGTCGATACGGACCTGGAGAAGGCCTACGACACCAACGGCGACGGCCTGATCAGCCCTGACGAGGCGGTGGCGCTGAAGTCGGACCTGGACGCCGAATAGCTTCCGCGCAGGCCACCCTTGCCCGTCGGCGCGTCCTCCCTTAAGCAGGAGACGCGCCGAGGGCAGGTGGCAGACATCGGGCCGCCATCCAGCCACGACAACACCTGACGGCCCGGAGGCCGCGGTTTCGGAATCCATTTGCCGCCAGGTGCGGTGGGACGCTCAGCCGATCGGGCTGAACTGATCCTTGCCGACGCCGCACTCGGGACAAGTCCAGTCACTGGGCAGGGCCTCGAAGCTGGTGCCCGGCGCGATCCCGTTCTCGGGGTCGCCCTTGGCCGGATCGTACACGTACCCGCAGGCGTCGCATTCATACTTCTTCATGGGGGGCTCCTTGTGAGTTTGGAGGTCGGAATTCGGTGTTCGGTGTTCGGTGTTCGGTGTTCGGTGTTCGGTGGTCGGTATGGCAGATGAGTTTCGGATTTCGGATTTCGGATTTGGGACTTGTCCCGCCTGGCGGGATTTACCCGCAGAGCGGGTCGGGTCCTCGAATCTCCCCCAGGAGTTCTCCCTGTCAGTTGGTTTGTTTCAGGCGGTCGACGAGGCTTGTTCCGACCGCCTTGCCGAACTCCCGGCAGGCGGCCTGGTCCTCGGGCCGGGGAACATAGCGGACGCGGTGGCCGTCATGGATCACGGCGACGTCCATTTCGGCCAGCATGGCATTGAGTTGCTTGACGGCCTCGCCGCCCCACCCGTAGGAGCCGAAGGCGGCCCCCGACAGGTTGCGCGGGCGCAGGCCCTTGAGATAGCACAGCACATCGGCCAGGGAAGGATAGATCTGGCCGTTGATGGTGGGGGAGCCGACGAGCAGGGCCCCCGCCCCGAGGATCTCGGTGGCGACGTCGCTGCGGTTGTTCGCGGAGAGCGGCAGCAGCACATGGTCGACGCCGACGTCGCGCAGTCCCTCGGCGGTGCAGCGCGCCATCAGGGCGGTGCTCTGCCACATCGTGTCGTAGACGATCGCCGC
>CAZBDL010000462.1:0-3084 GCA_964490525.1 uncultured Victivallales bacterium
GGCTAGGGGATTTCGAGATCCCGGGCGGCGAGGCCGACGCCGTTGTCGATGACGAGGGCGGCGATGCCGGGGGGCAGGACCTCGGGAAGCTGGAGGACGAGCGCGCTGGTACCATCGGTCGGATCCATGACGCTGTTGTCCTCCTTGCCGTAGGCATCGAAGGCATGGGGCTTGACCGCCTTGAGCTTCAGGCACTTGATGGCATCCGCGGCGTCGCGGTACTCGAGCCAGGCCTTGGGCGGCTTGATGCCGAACCAGCGGCCCTTGATGAGAATTTGGCCGCCGGGGGGCAGCTCGGAGGCGTCGGCGATGTCGACCGTGTCGGTGACGTCGCGCACGGCATCGAGGATCGGCCCCGCGAGGGCCACCGGACGCAGTTCGTCGAGGTAGGCGCCGACGGCGGGCTCCTTGCCGCTGGCGAAGAGGGTCACGGTCAGGTCGCGCACCGGATTGTCCTCCAGCCAGGCGACGGCGCCGGTGCCGCCCTTCTGCCCGGCCTTGAACGCCTTGGCATCGTACAGGCGCAGCTTCTTGCGCCATTCCGCCTCGACGCTCGCCGCCGTCGTGCCCTTGGCGATCTTGGCCACCTTGGCGGTGGCCTTCTTCGGCTTGCCGACCGCGAAGGGATCCTTGAACCGGTCATGGTATTGGCCCCACGCCTTCGGCGACTTGCTGAACTCGGCAAGGGCCGGGAAGGTGTCGGCGATCTCGTCGGCCGGCACCTCGAAGAGCAGCCCGCAGGCGACCTTCTCGGCGGCCGCGAAGTTCGCATAGACCGTCATGGCGGCGGTGACGTTGGTGACGGTGATCGTCGCGTCCGCGCCGACCGCGTCGCCGCTCCATCCCGCGAACTCGTAGCCGGCGTCGGGAATCGCCGTCACCGGGGCGCAGTCCTCACCCTCGACGACCGTCTGCGTCACCCGTGCCGCCCCGTCGACCGTGCCGCCCGGCAGGGCGACGAAGACGACCGCATGGGCAGGCATGATGGTGGTCCACTGCGCATACAGGGTGACGTTGGCGTTGCCCATCGCGAAGGTCGCGGGCGGGACGTAGGCGGTGCCGCCGCCGCCGGCCTGGGTGTTCCAGCCGCTGAAGCTGCTGCCCGCCTTGGTCAGGCCACCGGTGTTGCCGAGCACCGTCACGGTCGCCCCGGCGAGGTAGGCGTTGGCGTCGGTTGGCGGAGCGCCGCCATCGCTGCCGTTGCCGTCGTAGGTGACGGTGTAGGTGGGCTGCGTCCCGGATATGGCCACGCTCACATTGTCCAAGCCAAGAATGTGGCGGTTGGGGCCCGGGTCTGTCCAGCGCAGCCACAGCTCCTTGCCCGCTTCCCAGTTCAGGCTCCTGAGTTCGGTGTTGATGTCCGCCACCCGGTTGGCGGGGGCATTCCCGTCCAGGGCGGTGCTCGTGCCTGGCGCGGTGACGGGGGCATTGCCGTTCAGGGAGGAAGCCGCCGTCCATCCGGTGGTGATGGCCAGGCTCCCTTCGCCACTGTTGAAGATCTGGTATGCGACGGTCCAGCCGTCCGCGCCATCCGGTGAAATTGCCCGCCATTGCTCCAGGTCATAGCTCACCTGCAGGGCGTTGACGGTGGCGCCAGTGTCGTTCTTGAGGGCCAAGGCGAGACGGATGGCATTCCCGAAGTTGTCGGTCTGACAGCCGAGGGCACGCTCCGTGGAGCCGGGAGATCCCAGGCTCAGGATCATGTCCTGCTGGGGCCCGCTGCCGTCCCAGAAGGTATGCTGCAAGGGCACACTGCTGCCGCCGGTGAGCCCCCCCTGCCAGCCCGGGAAGGTGGTCCCGTTGGCCCAGGCCACGGAATCGCCGTTCGTCGGCACCGGGGTCACGTCGAAGGTTTGCGCATGGGAAGGCGAGGCGAGGGTCAGGGAGACCGGATTGGCTTCCCCCGGCGGGGCGTAGTCTGTCAAGCTTGCCAGCAGCGTCAACTCCTCCTGCGTCAGGGCCCGCCTGAAGATGGCGACCCCGCCCAGGCGGCCGCGGAAGGCGTTGCCCATGACCCCGGCATAGCGGTTCCTGCCGACGGTGAAGGGGGAGCCGTTGTCGCCCAGGCCATCCGAGTAGGCGTAGGGATTGCGCGAGCCGTTGGGTTCCAGGATGCCGTTGACATAGGAGCGGGCGTGGCTGCCGTCATACGACATGGCAACCATCTGCCAGCGGCCCAAGGTGATGTCCTGCCCGCTGATCGAATAATCGTTGTTGAACGGGCTGTCCGGCGAGTTGTTGCCATGGAGGGAGACATGGCCGTTGACGGAAGGCGTGCCGTTCAGGCCGATGAAGAGGCCATACTGGCGGTCGCCTTCACTGTATTCCGGATCGTCGCCTTCGTCCCATTTTCCGGCCACGAAGCCGTGATTCCCGCTGATCGCCTTGACCCAGGCGACCACGGTCACATGCTCGCCGTGGGGGCCGTCCTTATAGAGGTTGAGGGCGGGCACGGAGGAGCTGGCAGCCTCGAAGTGGCCGGTGGTGGTCCAGCCGAAGTCCGCGGCGCCGCCGAAGGGGCCGTCGGCCACGCGGGGGATGGTGCCGCCAAGCTCGCTCAAGGCATAGTCGTAGGCGGTCAGGGAAACGATGGCGCCGTTGGCCTCGCTGAAGTCCCAGAAGCAGACCAGGTCCGGCATGGCGAGCACCGTGTCTCGTGGATCTGACCCCAGGGTGATCCACTGCGCGTAGAGGGTGACGTTGGCGCTGCCCATCGCGAAGGTCGCGGGCGGGGCGTAGGCGGTGCCGCCGCCGCCGGCCTGGGTGTTCCAGCCGTTGAAGCTGCTGCCCGCCTTGGTCAGACCACCGGTGTTGCCGAGCACCGTCACGGTCGCCCCGGCGAGGTAGGCGTTGGCGTCGGTCGGTGGGGCGCCGCCGTCGCTGCCGTTGCCCTCGTAGGTGACGGTGTAGGTCGGCAAGGTGGTCCACTGCGCGTAGAGGGTGACGTTGCTGGAGCCCATGGCGAAGGTGTTGCCCGGGCTGTAGCTGGTGCCGGAGCCATTGGCGGCGGTGTTCCAGCCGGCGAAGGTGTAGCCGGTCTTGACCAGGCTGCCGCTGTTGCCGAGGACGGTGACGGTGTCGGTG
>CAZBDL010000463.1:0-3080 GCA_964490525.1 uncultured Victivallales bacterium
TCGACTTGCCGACGTTCGGGCGCCCGACGATGGCAACCGTCGGCAGGGTTGGGGGGTCCAGGGCGGCCTTGGGTTCCATAGCTCGGCTCCGGGGGGGGGGCATCATCGGCAGGGCGGGGTTGACGGGAAGCGCGATGCGGCGGCTCCCCAGGAAGTGACACGTACTATACTCCGCCGACGGCGGATTGCGCATCGGGCAGGGGAGGGGGCTACGGCCAGGGGATTTCCGCCGTGGCCATGCCGACGCCGTTCTCGATGACCAGGGCCGTGATCTCCGTCCAGTCGCCGATGCCCTTCGGGGGCGTCGCCGGCAAGGGCAGGACCAGGATGCTGTCACCGGATTCCCGATCCATGAACACGGGCTTTTGCTTGGCGTCAAGGTAGGTGCCGTCCGGCTTGCGCGGCTTGAGCTTGAGGATCTTGACGGCCATGCCCCCGGCGGGGTCGGGATACTCCAGCCAGGCCTTCGGGGCCTTGGTGCCGAAGCATTTGCCGGTGACGCTCAGCACCGTGACCCCGTCCTCGTCGCCGATGGCCACGCCGTCTGCGTCGATCGCCGGGGGGGCGAGCAGGATGGTGCGGACCGTCTCGTCGACGATGACGCCGCCAGCCTCCTTGGAGGCGATGCGCAAAGGCATGGCGAGCGGATCAATGGGATGGTTGCCCAGCCAGGTCGCCGCATCGGTGCCCAGCTTGCGCTCGCCCAGATAGGCCTTGGCATCGTAGAGGCGGATGCGCTTGGCCCATTCGCCGTCGATGGTTGTGACGGGCGCCTTGGGGCCGACCTTCGTCAGCACCTTCACGGCGGCCTTCTTCGGCTTGAGCAGGCGCGGATCCTTGCGCAGGTCATGGTAGATGGCGAAGAGTTTGGGCTTCTTGGTGAACTCATCGATCGGGGCGGCCAGTTCGGCTTCGTCCACGGTCAGTTTGCTGCCGCAGGCGAGGTGATCGACGGTGCGCATGTCAAGAAAGGTGGCCGTCACGGTGCGCGGCCCGGTGATGGCGGCAAACTGGGCGGGGTTGAGCATGCCGAAGCCGCCATCGCCGAGCCACCCCGTGAAGAGGTGGTCGGGAAGCGCCGCCGCCGTAACGGCGCTGGAGTCGGCACCATGCAGGACGGTCTCGGTGACCATCGCCTCGCCGTTGACGGTGCCGCCTGTCGCCGGATCCGCCAGGAAGGTCACCGTGTACTCGTTCAGGGTGAAGTGCGCGACATAGGTCTGGGCGCTGGTCACATTCAGCACCACCAGGGGATTCTCGGTCGAATGGTCGATGCCGTCCTTGGTCCACTTGACGAAATGGTAGCCGAAGGATGGCTGGGCGGTGACGGCGGGGGCGTCGCTGCCGTAGGCCACCGACTGCGATGCCCGGGAGGTGCTGCCGCCGCCTGCGGACTGGTACTGGACAAGGAAGGTCTTGATCGCGAAGTTCGCGGTGACGGTCAGGTCCTGGGTGATATTGCTCACGGTCAGCGGGTTGTCGGTCGAGGTGGTGAACCCGGTGCCGGTCCAGTTCCGGAAGTAGTGCGAGACGGGCGGATTGGCGGTGACCGCCGTACAACTGCCGCCGTGGGTGACGACCTGGGAAAGGGTGCCGGAGAGGGATGAGCCCCCGGTGCCGTCCGTCTGGAACGTCACCGTGTAGCTCTTGATGACATAGAGCCCGGTGGCGCTGGTGGTCTTGTTCTCCTCGACGGTGACCGACTGGTTGGCGGGCGTGGTCCAGCCCACCGTGTCCTTGAAGGCCAGGGTGTAGGTGCCGATGGCGACGTTGGCGAGGGTGGTGCCGCTGTTCTGCCAGGCGGTGTTGGCGCCGGTCGTCAGTTTCCACTGCGCCCCGGCCGTCCGCGCCGCCTCCGGATTGATCGTCACCGTCACCGAGCCGGTGCCCGGACGGGCGCGGTAGGCGGCATAGACGTCCTTCATGGCCCGCAGCACGCGGGCGTTGTTGCCGTTGGCGACATGGCCGGCGGGCAGGCCGTTGCTCGTGAGGTTCGGGTCCGAGAAGAGGGCCACGCGGGAGTGGGAGAGTCCGTCGGGGAAGTAGCTGCCGCCGGTGTAGGTCATGACCGAGCAGTAGCCAGAGGCCCCGGGCGTCGGATGCCAGTGCCAGCCCGCCGCGTCGGTGCCGATGCTGCCGCCGGTGGGGCCAGGCTGGAAATTCTGGTCCTTGGCATGGTGGAGGCCCATGTTGTGGCCGATCTCGTGTGCCGGGGTCAGGCTGGCGAAGCTGGAGCTGGCGCGGCCAGTGACGCTGAAGGCATAGGCGGGACTGCCGCCGGTCGAGGTCAGCAGCCAGGCGATGCCGCCGCCGGGGGCGTTCGGCATGAAGCAGACGAAGTCCGCCCCGTAGGTGTTGCGCAGGGTGTGGACATTGTCCATGTGCCCGTCGTTGGTGCTGGTCAGGCGGTTCAGGTCCGTCTCAAGGTCGCCACTGTCGGTGTAGGTCACCAATGCCGAATGGATCAGGAAGAGGGTGATGCCGGAGCTGGTGTTGGTGTGGGCGAGGTTGCCCTGGGAGATGCCGGTGGCGATGGTGTTGTCCATGTTGGCCTGGCTGCCCGCGCCGGTCAGGGCGGCATTGGAGTAGACGACCATGACGTCGACGATGACGTTGCCGTTCGCGACCGGCTCGCTCCCCAGGGTGCCGTCGGCGAGCGCCTCGGCAATGGCGGTCTCGCCCTCGCCGAGCGGCGCGACCGGGTGGGGACTGTCCGCGTCGTCCGTCTCGGCCAAGGCCGGATCCAGTTCGACCGCATAGTGCCGCCCGTCCTCATGGCGGTAGTTGACGCCGTACCAGGCATGGCGTTCGGGCCAGGCGACCCGCGCCAGCAGTTCGCCGTCCGTGTAGGCCAGGACGGCATAGCCCCGTTCGGAGCCGGCGAGGCGGGCGGTGGTGGTGACGGTGCCGTTGACATTGACGAAGGACTCGGTGACCTCCGCCTCCAGTTCAACGTCGGGGAAGAGGTTGAGCGCGATGCGTCGTCCCGGCGGGAGTGGTATGCCGGTCGCCAGGTCGGCATGCAGCGTGATCTCGCGGCTGCGGATGGCCAAGCCATCATGCCCCCGCCAGTCGCTGTT
>CAZBDL010000464.1:0-1232 GCA_964490525.1 uncultured Victivallales bacterium
TAGCACCTGCGCCCCACTGGCCGCGTGAATAATTCAGGCTAGGCGCCCAGCGCGGCGAGATAATCGAGGATGATGCGGCCGACCGGATTCTCCCCGATCTTGAGGATGCCCATCTCGCGGCGGGCATTCTCCGGGGAATCGGAAGCATGGGCAGTGTTGACCATGATGTCCTTGCCGAACTCGCGGCGAATGGTGCCGGTGGGCGCCTTGGTCGGATCGGTCGGCCCGAGGACATCACGGATCCGGCGCACGGCCTGCTCGCCCTCGTAGACCAGGATCATGCACTTGACCAGGCCGGGACGGCCAATGTCCTCCGGCGGACAGGCCTCGGGACGGCGCCCCGACATGAACTCGACGATGCGCGAGAACTGGTCATCGGCATAGGCCAGGCCGGCAACCTGGGCCAGGGTCGCCTCGGCGGCGTCAGCCAGGCTGATGTCCAGCTCCTTCTCGAGGATGCGCCGGGCACGCCCGCCGATGACCGGCGCCAGCTTGCTGCGCAGGACGTCGCGGACCGGCCCGTAGAACTCGAGGGCCTGGGCGACCGAGATCTGGGCGACCTTGCAGCCGATGATGCGCAGGCCGGTGCGGCTGAGCATGTCGATGATGTTGCCGGGCCGGGCGCTCGGCTCGCGCCAATTGTCGGGCTTGATGATCACCAGCGTGCGCTCGATCTTCTCGGGATGCTCGTAAGTGACGTTCTCCACGAGGTTGGGCTCTCCGGCCGCGAACTCCGCAAACATGCGCAGGCGGCGCATGGCGCAGGCATGGTTGGGTGGAGTGAGGACCGCCGGCTCGAAGTGGCGGACATTGCCATCGGCGTCGAGCACCAGGTCCGAGTAGGTGTCGCGGACCGTCTCGCCGGTGATCCGCGAGGCGTCCGCCCGGGAATGCGTATGGATGTCGCCGACCACCGAGAAGAGCTTGCGGCAGGCGTCCTCGCCGCGGAAGACCAGCATCAGGACACGGTGGCGACGGCCGTTCGGCGACGGCGAGAACTGGTCGAGGACGTAGTCGCGGAAGACCGGAGCGAAGCGGGGGTTGCGCTCGCCAACGGTTCGCTCCAGGTCCGCCGCATACGCCTCGGCCAGCTCGCGGCTGGGCGCGATGATCTGGGCACCGATCAGCTCGATGTCGGTCCGCGACAGCAGCCGGGCAATCACCCCGCCGGTGCGCGACTTCAGGATCGTGTACGGCGTGATGAGGATATACGTCAGCTCCTGGGCCATGGG
>CAZBDL010000464.1:1332-3076 GCA_964490525.1 uncultured Victivallales bacterium
ACTTCAGGATCGTGTACGGCGTGATGAGGATATACGTCAGCTCCTGGGCCATGGGATCACCTCGTTGGTGCACGTCGCAACGTGCGGCTATGGAACTCCGCGTGAACCGGATAAGATGACTCCTTCCTCGCCCAAAGTCAACTCTGCAGCGGCCCCCCGGGGCATCCCGCCGCCGTCGCCGGACACGTCGGCAGGCGGCCGAAGTCCCTAAGCCAGCCGCTCGCGAAGCCAGGCGGCAAGGTGGGTCATGCCGACGCGTTCCTGGGTCATGGCATCGCGGTCGCGGATGGTGACTGCCTGGTCGTTCTGGGTGTCGAAGTCGACGGTGACGCACCAGGGGGTGCCGATCTCATCCTGACGGCGGTAGCGCTTGCCGATGCTGCCGGTGTCGTCGTGGTCGGCGCGGACCGTACGCCGAAGGTCGCGATAGAGAGCTTCGGACGATTCGCCGAGCTTCTTGGAGAGGGGTAGGATGGCGGCCTGCACCGGGGCGACCTTGGCGGGCAGGCGAAGGACGACGCGGACATCCTCCTCCTTGCCTTCCTTCTTGGTCTCGGCGGTGTCCTCGTCGTAGGCATGGCAGAGCAGCGCCAGGAAGGTGCGGTCGACGCCGACGGAGGTTTCGACGCAGGCCGGGATGAACTTGCCGTTGGTCGCCTGGTCGAAGTACTCCAGCGACTCGCCGGAGAATTCCTGGTGCCGGGAGAGATCCCAGGTGCCGCGATGATGCACGCCCTCAAGCTCGCCCCAGCCGAAGGGAAAGAGGAACTCGACGTCGAGCGCGGCCTTGGCATAGTGGGCCAGCTCCTTCGGGCCATGGTCGTGGATGCGGATCTCGTCCTCGCCAAAGTGGAGCTGCTCGCGGTAGTACTTCAGCCGTTCGCCCTTCCAGTACTCGTACCACTGGAGGGATTCGTCCTCACGACAGAAGAATTCCATCTCCATCTGGCTGAATTCGCGCGACCGGAAGGTGAAGTTGCGCGGATTGATCTCGTTGCGGAAGGCCTTGCCGATCTGGGCGATGCCGAAAGGCAGCTGCTGCCGGGAGGCGATGCGCACCTGGTGGAAATCGACGAAGATCGGCTGGCAGGTCTCCGCCCGCAGGAAGGCCACGTGCTCGTCGTCGGACACTGGGCCGACATGCGTCTTCATCATCAAGTTGAACTCGCGTGGCGGCGTCAGGTTACGCGACCCGCACCCGGGGCACATCTGCGCGTCCGGCATCTGGTCCACCCGGTGCCGCGCCTTGCAATCGCGGCAGTCCGTCATCAGGTCGCCGAACTTGTCCAGATGCCCCGAAGCCTTCCACACGCGGGGATGGCAGATGATCGTCGAGTCGAGTCCGACGACGTTGTCGCGCGCCTCGACCATCTCCTGCCACCACAAGGCCTCGATTGCCCGCTTCATCGCGGCCCCGCACGGGCCGTAGTCCCAGAAGCCGTTGATGCCGCCGTAGATCTCAGAGCTTTGGAAGATGAAGCCCCGGCGCTTGCAGAGCGAAACGAGCTTTTCCATCATTTCGGGAGTTCGGGCTGTCATGTCAAGATCCGCCTTTTCAGTTCACGATTGCAATTGGCCGTGCCATGCGGCGTTTTCGGCACAAACGGATATAGTACGGCGGAACAGCAATGAAGTCAATTGGTAAAAATCCGCAGCAAGAAATCCGAAATTCCAAACGCGGAGCGGGAAGCATGGGGCATGGGGCATGGGGCATGGGGCATGGGGCATGGGGCATGGGGCATGG
>CAZBDL010000465.1:0-3067 GCA_964490525.1 uncultured Victivallales bacterium
GCGACAAGTACCCCGTCATCAGTATCGAGGACGGCATGGCCGAGGGCGACTGGGATGGCTGGAAGCTGCTCACCAAGAAGATCGGCGACAACTGCCAGCTCGTCGGCGACGACCTCTTCGTGACCAATGTCGAGTACCTGCGCCGCGGCATCGCGGAGCAGGCGGCCAACTCGATCCTCGTCAAGGTCAACCAGATCGGCACCCTGACCGAGACGCTGGACGCGATCGAGATGGCCCACAAGGCGGGCTTCACCGCGGTCATCAGCCACCGCTCCGGCGAGACCGAGGACACGACCATCGCCGACATCGCCGTGGCGGTCAACGCCGGCCAGATCAAGACCGGCTCCCTCAGCCGCACCGACCGCATCTGCAAGTACAACCAACTGCTGCGCATCGAGGAGATGCTCGGCGAACTCGCCATCTACGGCTGATCCCCCCCCCCCCCCCCAACGGCCGCCGCCCCGATCCGTCGGGACGGCGGCCGTTCTTTTGCCCGCGATGAATCATGATGACGATCGCCCCCGGGCGGCGGCGAACCGGCGGCGCCTTGGGCACCGCCTCGCCGGAGCGGCAGGCATAGGCTTCAGGGACGGCAGGCCTTGGCGATGTCGGCCACCCGCCTGAACTTCTCGACGGAAACCCCGGGTGGACAGGAATCGGCGTTGGCCAGCACGAAGGGCCCGCCCTCAGGGACGCAGGCCCAGGATGTAGACGCTGGTGTTCTCGCTCGACTGGCTGGTCGCCTTCGGCCAGGTGGCGACCTTCGTCAGAAGATCGTCCCATTGCCCCATGGTCCAGCCATCGGCTCGGCCGTCCAGCCAGCAGAAGTTGGCGGAGTTCCCCGGATGCCCCTTCCGGAAGAACGGGTTGTCGCTTTTCCAGAAGAAGATGCCCCGGCTGGAAATGGCGTTCCAGCCGGTGGTCCCGCCCCCCAGGGGCCAGTAGGTCCCCTCCAGCTCCGTCTCCGTGAAGAGGAAGGCCGTGTTCCTTACGTTCCTCAGCGTGGGCAACTTGTTGTTGGCATAGTTCGTGACATGCCCGTTGTTGTTGTTGTAGCCCCAGCGGTTGCCGCCCAGGAAAAAGCTCATCGAGTAGGTGTTTGCCCAGGCCGTGTGGTTCGCCGGCTTGGGCGAAACCACTGACAATGTGTTCGGGCAATGGAAGATCGTCCCCCCCCTCTGCTTCTTCGTGTTGTAGAGCTCGCAGCGAGCATACCAGTAGCTGTAGTTCGGCTCGCCGGTGCGGTAATAGTGGAGCTGGTCCGTGCTGCCGTTGTAGGGGAGCGTCTCGTCCCAGTCCGACGCATAGGTGTGGGCCCAGAGCCCCAGCTGCCGCAGGTTGCCCCGGCAGGCGATGCTGTGGGCCACCGCCTTCGCCCGCTGCAACGCCGGCAGCAACAGCGCCGCCAGGATGGCAATGATGGCAATGACCACGAGCAGTTCAATGAGGGTGAACGCCTTGCCCGCCGCCCGCCCGTGCTTCGCCTCGCGCATCATCCGCTCCGTTCCGTTTCCGGCACCCGCCATCGTGTCCTTCTTCAAGTGTACCACCATCATGCCCTCTGGGCAAGCCCACAGTTTCGGGAACAGTTCCGTATTCGGAAATAGGTGGACATTTGTATTCGCTGCCGGAAAGCCATATGTTGGTGCCGAAAGCCCTGCCGTGACGGCCCGTCATGGCCAAAACGCCGGGGAACGCCCCCCGGGCGAAGTTCATCGCGGATGCCGGGATGAAGAAGCCGACGACCATTGTCGATGTCGCCCGCCAGGCCGGGGTGAGCAAGTCCACGGTCAGCCGGGCGATGCACGGGAGCCGCGAGATCTCCACGTCGACGGAGCGTCGGATCCGCGCCATCGCCCGCCAGATGGGCTACCGCCCGAACATGCTCTTCTCGGTGATGGGGGCAGGCAACCGCAAGCCCGGCCGCGGCGGCCTGCTGCCCCTGTCCTACCTCTACGAACCTCCCCCGGGGAAGGGAGACGACACGCCATGGGATCTGCCGCTGCTCGAGACCGCCGCCCAGCGCTACGGATACTTCGTCGATCCCTACTGCCTCAGGGATGCCCGCTCGCCGCGCGCCCTCGCCCGGATGCTCCATGCGCGCGGTTACTGCGGGGTGGTCATGGGCCGGATCTACGTCTCCCATGCCTTCGTCCACGACCTTGACCTCTCCGACTTCACCGTGGTCTGCGGGGCGAACACGATCTGGGAGCACAATTTCCACCGCGTCATGGGCGACGCCTACTACGCGGTCCAGCTGGCCTGGGACCAGGCGGTCGCGGCCGGCTACCGGCGCATCGGCGTGGCGCACTGCCGGCATGCCCCGGAGCTTCCGGACGACGAGCTTCGCCTGTCCGCCGCCCTCGGGCGCCAGTCCCGCGATGCCCACCGGGTCGAGGCCATCCCCACGTTTGCCGGACGCCCCGGCGACCTGTCGGCCTTCCGCGCCTGGGTCGCGGCCGAGCGGCCGGACGCTGTCATCGGCTTCCATGTCGCCCTGTTCCACACCCTGCGGGCAATGGGGTATCGGGTGCCCCGGGACATCGCCTTTGCGGGCCTGGAAGTCCTGCCTGCGGGGCCGGACTATGCGGGCGTGGCCGGCATCCATGTCCAACACGACGTGCTGGCGGAATGCTGCATCTCCGTCCTCGACCAGGAGATGCGCAAGCGCATCCATGGCATTCCCGCGCATCCCCTCTCGGTCCATGTCCGCCCGCAGTGGCTCGACGGCCCCTCGCTGCCCATGCGCCAGCAGGGGAGAAGGGCTCACCCCTGACGGCGGGGGCGCGGGGCGCGGCCCGGGCCGGTGCGTCTCGCGCCGGCCTCGGCCTGGCGCAGGTCATGGCAGAACATCAGGAACACCTCCGCCGTCCACGCATAGCCGGAATCGCATTGCGGCTTGCCCGTCAGGGCGCTGAAGTTCTCGGGGAAGCCGCTGTCGCGGCACAGGTCGCAGTAGCGGCGGGCATGATGCAGGGCCAGGTCGTCGTGGCCGCAGCGGCGCAATCCCTCGACCAGGAAGAAGTAGTGGTAGGCCCATACGGCGCCGCGGGCATAGCCGTTCTCC